>QMSR01000088.1 GCA_003649695.1 Thermoplasmata archaeon | reverse complement strand
TGAGGTGCCATATTATCGAGTAATTGTGAGAGCCTTTTTGATACGGGCATGATTCACCTCTCTATCATTATTTCCTAAATAATGTACCTTTGCGCCACAATGGTTTAAAGTCCACTTTTGACCTTCATGCTTTGCCAGCGCCATCGAGGGACACGAGCCATGCGGACGGTTGCGGCAATCGCGTCACTTGTCGATCTCGTAACGCCACTCTTCGATGATCGCATCCCGCGCCACGCCGCTCTCAACCTGTTCCAGCACGTCCGCGACCAGGATGCGTGCGTGCGCGGATGTCGGCTCGCCATGACAGATGGTGGGGTCGGATGCGGTGTGTTGGGCTGAGGTTTGGGTTGGCACGATGCTGTTCTCCTGATTTTGGGTTGGGGGTTGGTGCTCGCTTTTTGTGCTGCGCTATATATCCTGACATTTAAACCCCCATTTCCTCTTCCTCTCTTTTTTCTATATCGAGTTGTTTTTCTAAGTATTCTACTTCCTTCTTAGCCCAATTAGCTACTGAAATTTCAGGGTCTTCAGCCCAATTTTTTGCGATATGTAATTTACTTTCGTGATACGAACTCCGCTGATAACCCACCCACCCTTCGGTACGCCAGTTGGCAGATAGCCCCGATGCTATATCCTCATCACTTGGGTATTTTGTTAAAAGCGTTCTCGCCAATGGATGCAGAAGTGGTTCACTTTCATGTAGTGGAATCATTCTTGTGAGAATATACTCGGCATTGTCAGGATTTTCTTCAACCCATTCCCATATATATGTTTCAGGAATAAGTCCTAAAAGAGAATTCTTTTCTTTCCTAAAACTCGCATAATCCCCTTTCAAAATGTCTGTTAAATGCCATGCACAGAGGTCAGTAGCAAGCAAAGCCTCCTTTATCCTCTTCCAGGTGTTATCAAAATCTTTCTCCAGAAAATATTTTAATTTCGTTCGAAAATCAGATTCAAGGTGCACACAATTCTCTTTCATTAAAGTATCTAAAACCAGATCCAAAAAGTAAGGTATTGTCTCATCGAATTCTTCCATAAGTTTGTTGGATAACTTATCCCAGTGATACATCGTATCGGAATCTTCAAAAAATTCAGGGTTGATAAGGTATTTAAAAAGCGTATCTTTTCCATCGCTGATGAAGTGTGGGTATGTCTCTACATATTGGTCGATTATCCCCAATATACACGATGCATATTTCACATCTCCAATTTTATAATACTCCTCAAGAAATTCTATGAACATCTTTGCGGATACCCCACGGAACCATGCACCATAGGTGAGCAATTTTATCTCTTGTGGTTTGATTACTTGGTCTTTTAGCATTCTAATTATTAATTTCACCGCGTTATCACTTGCTTCCGACCGCCAGATGATTTCTAAAAGAAATTTCTTGAGGGTTTCATCATTATAGCATCTGTCGAGTGTTTTTTCCCACAAATCTTCATCCTGTAATTTAATTGAGGATAAGTAACCTCCAAAAAAATATACTGAGGGATTTTCTGAGTCTTTTACAGCTTGTAAGATTATATCAAGCCAATAATAATCTCTATCCAATTCACCCAAGATTCGTCCGAACCCATATCCGTTCTCTGCTTCAGATGTGACAAGCCAATTTATTTCTTTATTTAATTTTTCTGGAACTTTTACGCTTTCTTCGACCAATTCTCTGACAATTCTATCTACATTCTCCCTATTTTCTTTCAGTTCGTCCTCCAAAAGCCTGCTCTTAACATATCGTCTCATAAGTCCTTTGAAATCTCCACCAATGAGTTTGTCTCTGAAATCTCTTACTTTATCAATCACCTCTTTTTGCAACTTCTCGCTGTCAAAATGGATAACTTCTTCAACGGTCTTGATCAATTCCTTTTCTAATTCTGGGAATTTCGTTTGGATTCGCTGTAATCTTTCCATAACCTCTGTGTTAAATCCGCGTGATAGCAATATTCTGATATGGGATAAAAATATTCGCGCTGCCTCTGTTTGAATTTCGGAATCATTCATCTCCATAGCTTTATCCAGAATACCCAATGCAGACAGAACGGACTTTCTTAAATCTTCCCGATATCGAGGATTCCATTCTGGCGGTGGGATGACGGTTCCCTGTTCTTCTCCACTAACATCCCTAGTCGCATGCCACAATTTGAAAGATGTTTCGAGTCCTTTCAAGGCTAATTTTTGCAAAGACGTGTTACCGGAATTTAAAGCCTCTTCTAAAATAGAATGTCTTTCCCAGGCTGGAACTGCTGTCCCCCCTAAAAAAGTCTGAAATAGTTGAGTAAAAACACCTGTTGCGTTATTCGACCAGCTTTCGTTTTCAGCGTCAGCTAATTTCAGTAATAATCGTGCTGCCCTATGAAACGTATCTGGCCACCAAGCGATCTTCTCTAAAGCCCAAACAACATTCCTACGCCCCGCTTCGAATTCGAGAAGTTTCTCCTTTGGAACGGGTCCTAATATCCGCTCTAATGTTTCCATTGCCAATAAGTGGTCTGCTTTTGTCAATCCAAGAAAAATCTCCGAGCCGATTTCACTATCCATTAGCTCATAGTCAAATTCTGCAAACTTTTTTTTTAAAACTTTCTTTGCATATTCTGAGTGTGGTAAGTCTGTTAATCTCTCAAGAAAGGATTTCTTAGTTTCTAAATCTGGCAGGTTTCCATAAAAGTCTGACCATGTTGATTCATCCATCACCTTCCACCAGTTCGAAGCAAGATAAATTGCAAGAGGCAGTGGCGAAATATAGCGATACCTACCCCTCTTGATTACTAAACCTCTTTCTTCCTGCTCGTTGATTATATGCCTAGCATCTATCCATTGTATTCCAAGAAGTTTGCATACATTTTGACCTTGTTCTGACAACTCATTATCCCATCCAAGACGCTTAAACAAAGATATCGCAGTCAAGACCTTTTTGATCTTATTAATTTCAGAATCTTCCGCATGCCTGCCCGCAATCATCTTGTCAAATAAATCATCCATCGTAAGTTTACTTAGAGTATCTGGGGATAAGATATCAGGGTGAGAAGAAAAATGTTCAGATAGGCGTACTGCTATTTTAGGATACCCTTCAGAAAACTCTACAATCTTTCTTCTCGCCATTTCTAGCAGGCCCGGAACTGTCAACTGAATCAATTCATCCAAAGCATCATCATCAAGTTTTTCCAGAATAATGTGATCATCATTGTCACGGGAACGGTCAATATCATAGTCTAAGCTGATAAAAGTTATTCTGCCACCTATCCCCTCCACTTCCTTCGCAAGTTCAACATATTTATCATGAGGACATTCATCTATTACAAAAATCGCTGTGATGTCTTCGTTGTTTGCAACTTCATTGAATCTGGATGTAGGCAACTTGTCAGGAGACTCGGTATAAAAAACCAGTTCTTTCAGTTCTTCGGTGGCAAGCGTTTCATAGATTAATCTCGTCTTTCCGATTCCTGTGAGTCCCACTAACCTGATTATCGTTGCTCGTTCCCTGTTAACATTAGAATTAATGGCGTCACGAACTGATTGTATATGCTTTTCTCTTTTTGCATCAGGAACGAACTCCTTTGGCTCCTTTATAACTCTCAACTTCTCCTTCCATTCTTTAATATCTTTAAAATTAGCACGATCCGGTTTTAAATGAGCAACGACACTCGGGAATGAATTTACCCACTCTGCTATCTGTCCAGATGAGTAAACTTTGACCTTGCTGTCAGGAAAACCATTTTCTGCAAAAACTTCTCTTATTCTCTTTTCTCTCTCTTCGAGTTTTGTAAGAGTGTAATCTTTGCCCCCAATTACAAGAATATATGCTTCCCCTTGTTGCAAAAGTTTTTTAATTCTATGGTTGATATCCGTTTTAGCTTTATTTAGAACCTCCTTTTCAGCGTCCGAATGGTCAAAACGTTTTACTGCTTTGAATTGCCAACCGCTTCTTCCTGAAGGCAACCAAAGGTGATCTTCTGGAATTTCAGAGCCAATATATCCATCCACCCCTCCATCTGGATCGTTTGTATCAAGAGAAATAATTAATTCAGATTGTTTTAGCTTAAGCTTTGACAACTCAGCATGTAAAAGCTTCTTCATTAGATTTGGTAGAGAACGTTGATCTAACTGTTCAATATCCTCTTTTGTAACTTCAAAGGCTTTCATATAATTTCCTCTCCATCAATGTCCTGGCATGCAACGTAGCATATCCGAAACATAGTTCGCATATATCTCCTTCCTAATCGAACTTCTCCAGTTTCAGTCATCTTCTCCTCCTTTCATCCGTAAACTATCCAACTGGTTTTTAATCTCATCCATATTCCCACACCTCTATCGAATGGGCCATCCACCATGCCCCTCTATTGCCGCATCGATTTCCTTCATTATTCGGATCGTCTCATTCAATGCAACAACGATCTTCTGATAATGCAAAATATCCTCTTC
>QMSR01000087.1 GCA_003649695.1 Thermoplasmata archaeon | reverse complement strand
TAGGTTTAACCCACAATCTTGGCGGATTTCCAGCAATGAGCGTTGCCGCAGTTTGCATCTTCGGAGTTGATAAGGAATGATGAGATGAAAAATTCTTGCAATTATAGCAAGTAAAAGAGAAAAAAATGGAATAGCGAGATTAGCAGTTGAGTACATAGCGAAAAAACTCAATACAATAAAAAAAGACACTTTGAAAAACGCTGAAAAGATGGTGAGGGAGATAAAAAAGGTGTGTAAATTAAGACTGTTAACAGTTTCAAGAGTTATTGTTGAAAAGGATGACAATCTGAATTTCATAAAGTTATAAAGTTTCCAACATAGGTAGATAAACAGGAAAATTTGCAGACTGGCTTTGGCACTCGCAGATGCTGGTATACAAGGGATGCAAATTTGAAAGTCTCTTTAAACCTTGAAAAGAAACACAAATTGAAATAGATTTCTTCGTAGTTTGAGTCTGTTCAGAGTTTGGGAGTTTTATGATGTTCAAACTGGCCTTGACAGCCTACAAAACATGTGAAAGATTATTCCTGTCGTACATATCGACTAAAAATTTATTCTAGCTTATAGCTACAGGCTTTACATCGGCCCGCTGAAAAAGTTCAACCTTTGGATGCCTATAGTTTCCTAAAATTATTTCCTACCATCGAACCACCAAGTATAACCTAAGACCTTTTCAGGAGTTAGCTTTCTTTTAAAAATGCTTGATAAAGAAGCCTCCAATTCCTTAGGATTAGACCTCATACGAGGTCTCTTGATTATATCACTCTACAAACGCATCTAATCAAAGTATCTATTTTAAGCTTCAAGGGTTTCCGTAGAACCTTTCATTTTACCATTTGTTTGTGGATGATTAACTTGCAACGATATGCTTGATTTCATTCTCTTCAAGGAATTTTTCAATCACAGAGATTCCCTTTGCTTTCTTGCCTCTTCCGTTTTTTAGGGAATAAAGAATGCCAAAACTCTGTTTCTTAAACCTATCAGGAAATTTTTTTCGCCAGTAAAAAGCAGAAAAAGAAAAACATGTATTCCTTAGTACCAAAATATATAAGAGTACCCCCAAATAATCCCCAATGATGTAGAGTTAAGGTTAAAATTCTTTTTTACAACGTTGCAATCTTTTCAACATCTATGATAACCGTATTCTCGGTGTCATCTCTACCAACTACTTTTCCATAGATTACCAACCCACTTCTAGGAATTGGACCAATTCTAATCCTGTCTTCTGCTGATATATTTTTTATATTACCTACCAGTTTTATTCTTGCCTGACAAATATCGGGATGAGAAATAAAAGGTAATTCTATCGTTTCAACACTTAAATCTTCTAGAAGTTTATCGTTGACAACTACTGGAACTTTAGTAAACTCCTCTGGCTTTGCGACTCCAAGCAATTCATAAGCTTTGACAGTAGGCTTATATCCACCCTTAGGCCCACAAACAGCTTCAACCAAACCTAAAGATTTCAGTATTCGCATTTGATTTCTCACTGTGCCAGTATATATATCTACAAAATCTGCAATTTCGTCTGCTTTAATCATTCTCCCTCTTTTTTTGTAAAGAGTTATTAGTGCGTAGAGAATTTTTTTATGCATTTGTAGAGGTTTAATCTCCAACATTATTTCTTCACTCTCTTCTTTCAATGAACTTGCTCATCAATCCACTTGTTAGCTCTCTCCAAATCTAATGTGGCGTCATTAGGGCTATTTCATCTCTGAATTTTAAGACATTTCCAATTCTGTTTGCCAACTCATTGTATTCACTGTAAGTGTACTTTGTTTTGTCGTGGTCGATAACTGCAATTTTGTCACCAAAATTCCATGTAGCACTTTCAAGCCACCAACCGAGATTCATACCTTTTCACCCGATTTTCTATATATTTTTCAGCATCATTTAATATGAGCAATTATTTAACTATGGTTAAGCATACTTTATTCACTAATTGCTCATAATATGAGCATTTGAATTATGATCTAGTGCAAAACATCTTAAACTTATTCTTAAAAAACTTCTACAATATAGGCTTCTAACAGGGTTTTTATGATGGAATTGAGTAGTTAAGATTTGCCCGAATTTGTTGCAGTTTAGTTACAGGTTTCATTGACAATCACCATTCGAGGCTCTCTCCAACTAGTCGTTCAGTAAGGGATTTAATTCACTCTCGATCACAGGTTAATTCTTACTTTAATTCTTCTACCGTTCAATGATTTGAGGAATTGAATACCTTCGGATGTGAATGAATTATCGTATTTTATTCCCTCTATTGTTAGAATTGAGTTAGATTATAAAAGCAGAAGCCCAACAGGTTGCTCTTCTACCTAAAACCTAATTTAATCATCATCCCTACCAATAGGGCAGAAAGAACACTTCTTTTTAACTGGTTCGGAAAAATAGCACCTATATTGGAACACTTCAATTAATATTAATTGGGCATGCTTAATAAAGCTTACTTGCTATACACCGTCTTTTTCTTTTTAGCATGAAATATGTACATACTAACATCTTTCTTGCTGTTGCTATATTATGTCCTCTTCTCTTTTTTATTCTTAGGTAAAATGAGTGGAGGTATTACTTTCGGTAAAATTTGATTGTAAACCCATTTGTTGATACACTAGTTATAACATCCCATTCACTTGCATAGAATTTCCTGTAAATGTAGAGGATGTGTTCTACAAGAAATTGACTGACTTCTTTTTTTCTCATTGAATGTTCACAGAAGAATTGGATCCAATTGTTTCCATTTGTAATTTCAATGTAGTCCACTCTATTAAGTGCGATCCATCCACTTTTTAAAGCGTTGAGAAAATCTTCAAGTGTTATTTCGGGAAATGGTTTTTTAAGTAGCCATTCAATAGCCGTCTCCATCATACTCTCCTCAATGGCCTTTTCTCTATCACCACAGACCAGGTACATATACTGAGTTCTTCCACATCCTGTAAAGTCTAAATCTCTTATAAATTTAATAAGTAGAGCATCATTTTCGTCAATTGTTGGCAACTCCCCATCCATAAACTTTAAAGCAGCTTCTATTACCTCATTCATCCCCCCATACCTATCCTTATATTTTTCAAGGATTCTAAATGCCTCTTCATTTAGAGTTGTTTGCAGTCTTCTCTTTGGCATTATAATGATAAATTACTTAAAATTTAATAAATGTTGCGAAAGAGCATCTATTTCGGATAAACCCCATCTTCTAATGATTTTAGTTAAAGTGATATGTTAACAATATTGGTTGGCGGTTTAGCGTTATAGTTATGAAATGATCAATTTATGCTCATTATTGCTCATTATTAATGACAACGATTTAGTATTTGCTCATGATAAATTTTCTCATGAAAAACGCGTCTGAAATGGTAAATCCCCTCGAAGCTATGGGACATAGAATTTCAGCGAGTGTTGAAAAATGGATGCCTGATCCCTTTTTGTTTGCAATTATACTAACATTCGTAGCCTATCTAATGGGGATAGGAATAGCTGGAAGCTCTCCAATGGACATGATAATATACTGGTACAAAGGGTTCTGGAATCTACTAACCTTCGCAATGCAAATGGTGTTAATACTTGTTACAGGCTACACCCTTGCATATCATCCAAAAGTAAATGCTTTGCTTGTTTGGCTTGCAAGAAAGCCATCAAATGGTAAACAGGCAGCAGCATTGATTTCGTTTGTTGGTATGGTTTTCGCTTGGATCAACTGGGGACTTGGATTACTAATCGGGGCTTTTTTGGCAAGAGAGGTAGGAAGACAAGCATATTTCAGAAATATCCCAATGCACTATCCAGTCATTGTTGCATCTGGTTATGCTGGGTTGGGAATAATATGGCACTGGGGTTTATCTGGTTCTGCGCCTCTTTTGTCTGCTACAAAAGGGCATTTCTTTGAGGATCTTTATGGAATAATTCCTACTAGTCAGACAATATTTTCAACATATGCTCTAACATTGAGTGCCCTGTCGATTATCTTCGTTGTTGCTGTGATGTACGCCATAAGTCCCTCTGACCCATCTAGATGTCGCGGAATTGAGCATTACGCTCCACACCTAATTGAACAAGAAGAAAAAAAGAAGGAAAAGAGTAAAATGACTTTGGCTGATAAAATAGAAGAAAGTAGAGTTATAGGTGGCATTTTAGTACTTATGGGTTTGGTGTATTTGGCCTACTACTTCATAGTCCAAAGAGGTGATTTAAACCTAAACATAGTTAACTTTACGTTTCTCTTTGTCGGCTTAGCGCTCTACCTTAGGCCGATAAGATATCTCAAAGCCTTCTACAACGCAATTCCGTCTTCAGCGGGAATCGTTTTACAATTTCCATTCTATGCAGGAATCATGGGTATGATAAAGTTCTCAGGCTTGGGGAAGATAATGGCTGGATGGCTCGTTGGAATTTCCACACCAACAACCTTTCCAGTTATTGCTTGGCTCACAGCAGGCTTAGTTAACCTAT
>QMSR01000086.1 GCA_003649695.1 Thermoplasmata archaeon | reverse complement strand
GTATCTCATGTACAGGGAGGCCATCCAGAGGGTCAGGAGGTTCAAGAGGGTGAAGACCCCGAGGATGCCCAAGAAGGAGGCTCTGACGGTGGAGGAACTACGCAGGCTCTTTTCCCTGCTCGAGGACAATGAGACCCTCTACGACGCCGCTGCGGTCCACTTCTACCTAGGCGCAAGACCAATTGAGATCGCAACGCCCTTCGTCGTGAGGAGGATCGTCCCGGGTAGGCAGGACTACGGCAACTTCATCGACCTGGAAAACAGGCTCGTGACCATCGTGACCGCGAAAACCGGGGACCTGCGCATCATCCCTTACCCCAGGGAGATGGAGCCCTTCTTCCTCGCCTGGAATGAGATAGCCGAGGAAATAATGGGCTACGGCGGGGGCAGGGAGAACGAGTGGTTCACCAAGAAGATGAAAAAATACTCGGCGGAGCTTGGCATAAGGATAACGGCCAAGACGGCGAGGAAGACCGTCGAAACGGAACTCAGCCGGATGGGCGTTCCGCAGTGGCAGATCAACTACTGGCTCGGGCACAGGACGGGGATCCCCGACGCCTACAGGGACTTCACCCAGCTCCTGGACGAGCTAAGGAGGAACATCGCGGAAAGGCACTTCATCCTCTCGGTGATCAGTGTCCGAGCCTCTCGCTGATGATCTTCACGAGCTCCGAGGGGCTCCTGACCTCCCCAACGCCCTCAAGGAGCTGGGAGAGCCTCTTGCCCATGATCTCAGGGTCGCCCAGCCTCTCGATGATGTACGAGGCTTCGACGGGGAAGTCCACTCCTCTGAGCTCCATTGCGATGCGGATGGGCCACTCGGGTCCCATCCTCTCGATCGGCGGCGTCGGCGGGAGCTCCTTGCCCTGCTTAACCCTCTCGTAGGCCATCTTGGCGAGGGCGCCAGCCTTGTGGGTGTCGGCCTTCTCGACCTCCCCGGCAAGGGCCTTGATGAGCCTCTCCGGCTTAGCCTCCAAAATGTTCCTGACGGTCATCTCCGTTATTCCCAACTCCCTCGCGATCTCCCTCGCAGACTTGCCCGCCTCCTCCCTCATGACCACGACGAGGGCCGCCTCCGCCAGGGAGGGGAGCCAGGTGAGGTTCCTGTACTCTGTGAGCTTCCTCAGGCCTCCAATGCTCCTCACCGCCTCCAGGAAAACCCTCTCGGCAAGCTCGTCAATCCTGCTGAAGTCCCTACTAGGCTTGATCACCTCCATCGAATCACCCCCTTAATATCAAAATTAAAATATATTTTAACTTTTCCTCCTTTTCGCAATGAATTCCGACAGGGGCTCCTTGATCTCAATGGTTCCCAGGTCGGAGATCTCGAAGACCCAGGTCCTGGTGTCGTGGGGGGAGAGCCTGCAGCCGTCTATCCTGATGGTCCTGAGAACGGATCCGATGGGCAGTCCGTAGGTGTTCTCGTCCCACCTAGTCGCGATGAGCTGCTTGTCCAGCACGATGGTCCCGTCCACGATGTGTGCGACCGCGAGGCCGCCGGCGGCCTCCGCGGTCTCCGAGGCCTGGCTGCTCCTCTTCTGGGAGACCAGGAGGGTTGTCTGCCTGAACTTTTTAGCGAAGTTGTAGATCCTCCGCACGATCATCCTCGCCTTGACCTCCGCGTGCTCGTAGAGGCCCGTCACAGAGTCTATGACCATGTTCTTCGTGTTCTTCTTCCTGATCGCATACTCGAGGGCCCCGAAGAGGGCCGTCAGGTCCTCCCTCATCGAGGGATCCTCGGACGCGTCCACAACGATCATGTTCTTCTCCACCTCCCCGAAGTCCAGGCCCAGGGCCTCGCAGCGCTGCTTAATAGCCGTGTACAGGAAATTCGCGGGGCTCTCCACGGTGACGAACAGGACCGGGTAGCCCATGGAGGCCTGCGTAACCGCGAACTGCTCGGCCAGGAGGCTCTTTCCCGTGTCCGGGATGCCCGTGACGTTGATGACCGAAAGGTAGGGTACTCCCCCCAACGGCCTCTTCACCGGCCTCCCGTCCTCGATCTCCACCTTGAAGAACATCTCGTCCAGCCTGGTTCCAGTCCTGACCCCGAAGAGCTTGGGTGCCCTTGCCTTGAGTTCCCCGAGCTCGTAGACGTGCTCGACGCTCATGCATTTTCATTCACTTTATATTTATAATTCCTTCGAGAAAGCGAGGTCAGGAGCACCTTAAGGGCTCCCTCTAGGTCCAGGAGGTCCGTGTTCAGGACCAGATCCACCGCAGGCGGGACGCGAAATTGCCTATGGATCCCGATTATCGCCCTAGGCGGTATGCTCTCCCCCCTCTCCTTGTTCCTCCTCAGCGCGGTCTCCACGTTGCAGGTGACCAGGACCACGAACAGGTCTTCCCCGATCCTCAGGAACCTGGCCCAGTGGGAGGGGAGGTAGAAGGTTCCCTCAACCACGGTGGCTCCCTCCACAAGCTCCGGGAGCCTCTCGTACCTCCTCCTGCCGAGGTCGTCCGTTCTCACGAATTTGCCCCCCACCGCGGAGATCAGCCTCCTCCCGAGGGCGCTCTTCCCGCAGGCCGGGGGACCGCAGAGGACGATCACGCTTACCTATGTCCACGCAGATTTAGATCGTGTACCTGACGAAGCGCGAGGAGAGGATCTTGGAGGGTGAGGAGGGCGAGGGGAAGAGGCTGGCCATGGAGCTCCTGGTGGCCATTGGCGAGGCCTTCGAGGCCGAGCGCCTCATTCCCATCACGAGGGCGCACGTGGCAACCAGCGCCCAGGAGGGGGACACGTACTGGGCAGAGAGGCTGGCCAAGGGGGGTGCCAGGTGCGCCGTGAGGACGACCACCAATCCCCCTTGGGACTACGATTTCTTCTCCAGGATAGCAGAGCTCACGGAGTACGAGATCTCCCTCCTCCACAGGACTGTGGACGCATACAGGAGGCTGGGCGCGGTCCTGAGCTTCAGCTGCACCCCCTACGTCCTGGACAACGTCCCCTCGTTCGGGGAACACGTGGCCTTCTCGGAGTCCAGCGCACCCCCCTACGTCAACTCCGTCCTGGGCGCAAGAACCAACAGGGAGGGTTCTCCCTCGGCCCTGGCCTCCGCCGTCATCGGGAAGACGCCCTATTACGGCCTCCACATCGACGAGAACAGGAGGGCAAACGTTGTGGTGAAGGTCGAGGCGTCCATGGAGGGTCCCTTTAGCTACGGGCTCCTGGGCATACACGTGGGGGAGATCGTCGGCTCCGGCATCCCCTACTTCAGGGGTCTCCCAAGGAATCCGAGCAAGGAGGAGCTCGTCTACCTGGGCGCGGAGCTCGCTACATCCGGATCCGTGGCTATGTACCACATCGAGGGCGTGACGCCGGAGGCAGCGCTCATGGAAGAGCCCGTGGAAAGCGGTGCCGAGGTGATCGAGGTGGGGGAGGAGGACCTGAGGGACACCCTGGAGAGGTGGTCAGAGTCTGGGGGAAGGATCAGCAGCGTGATCCTCGGTTGCCCCCACTACACCTACGAACAGCTGGTGGAGGTGGCGAGGATCCTCGGAGGCAGGCGCATACACCCCGATGTCGACCTTTACATCCTGACCTCTAGGCACGCCCTCGAGATGGCCAGGAGGAGCGGAGTCCTCGACGTGATAGAAAGGGCGGGCGGCAGGGTGGTCGCAGACACCTGCATAGATCAACCCGTATTCAGAAAATACGAAGGGACGCTGGGCTGCACGGATTCCTTCAAGAACGCCTACTACAGGACCAGGAGGGGCCAGAAGTTCGTGATAATGGACGTGAAGTCGTGCATCGAGGCCGCCATCAGGGGTGAGGTCCGATGAGGGTTAGGGCCAAGAAGCTCTTCGGTGGGGACATCGAGGGAGAAGCCCTGGTCTCCAGAGATCCCATAAACTTCTACCTCGCCGACCCGGAAACGGGGGTCTACCTGGAGAAAAACCACAGCCTGGGGGGAAAGAGCCTGTCGGGGAAGGTGCTCATCATACCGTCGGGGAAGGGAAGCTCCGTGGTCCAGCTGGACGGCCTGTACCAACTCGCAAGGCACAACAATGCGCCTAGGGCGGTGATAGCAAACGTCGCGGATGCCGTACTCGTCTCCGCCTGCGTCGTAGTGGGCGTGACGCTGGTCCACAAGCCCGAGAAGGACTTAACGAGGATCCTCAGGGACGGGGATTGGGTAATCATCAAGGGTGACGATATCATCCTCGGTGAGCGAAATGCTGTTCTGGATCATTGACGACGAGTTCACCCACCTGGGGTATGAGGAGGAGAAGGAGGTGATCAAGGAGAACTTTCCAGAGGCGGAGATTAGGCACTCCCCCATGGACAGGTATCTCGAGGACCTGGAGACCTGGGGAAAAAACGCCGTGGCTATCCTGGCCCAGATCTATGTGAGGATTCCCAGGTCCTTCATAGAACGCCTGGAGAAAGCTAAGGTGATCTCAGTCTACGGCGGTGGATACGACCGCGTGGACGTCAGGGCCGCCAGGGAAAGG
>QMSR01000085.1 GCA_003649695.1 Thermoplasmata archaeon | reverse complement strand
CTTATCTTCCCCTCTTCGATTTTCACGCTGATTCTGATGTACTTCTCTCCCTTGTGCTCAAGGTCTCTTGCGCAGCCACTCCTCCGACTCATACTTGATCACCAGCTCCTCAGCCTTCTTTTCCTCCCCCGGGGTCAGGTGGTCCTCCTGGAGGTCCATCTCTAGGGCCCTGGAGAAGCCCTCGATGAGGGCCCCCTGAACGTCGGCGAGGGAGACGTCGACGTTGAGATCGTACAGCGAGGTGACCCTCTTCCTGGCCTCCCTGAGGCCCTTATCGGAGAGCTTCAGGCCCGGGACCCTCAGCACGGAGAACATGGCTTCCACGTCTGGGTCGACGAGCAGGGTTCCGTGCTGCAGGATCCAGCCCCTCTTCCTGGCTTGGGCGCTTCCCGAGATCTTCCTTCCCCCCACGACCACGTCCTGGAACCCCTGAATCTCCGCCTCGACGCCCAGGAGCCTCAGGGCCTCGACGATCCCGCTGAGGATCCTCCTATACGAGTCCCTGATGCTGCCTGGGAAGAGCTCCACCGGCGCGACGACGGAGTAGGTCACCTCGCCGAGCTCCTGGTGCATGACCGCCCCACCACCGGAGACCCTCCTCACGACCGCTATTCCCCTCCTCTCCGCCTCAGCAAGGTTCACCGTCTCGCTGAGGCTCTGAAAGTACCCAATGCTCACCGTCGTCGGGGACCAGGTGTAGAGCCTCAGGGTCGGCATTTCCGCCTCCAGGAGGAGGGACTCGTCCACTGCCATGTTCTCGGGCCCTGTCAGGGGGCCGTGGACCAGCAGTCTCCACTCCCCACGCATACCCGTGCGTAGAGTGTTACCTCACTTAATAGGGGTCTCCCCGGTGCCCTCGGGAAGTTGTAGATGGGGCCCGAGGGCCTTTCATTGTAGAAGGGCCTGTCGCAGCCCGGACACCCCGAGGTGACGGCGAAGGAGCCATCCCTCAGGAACTTCCAAGCACTCCGCCTTAGGCGGAGCTCGAGGATCCTGCCGGAGTCGGAAAATTCGACATCCTCGAGGTAGTCGTGCTTCAGGGCGTGGAGCAGGAGCTGGACTGTCCTATACCTCCCCAGATCTGGGGCCTCCATGCCGGGGACGACGGGGGTCAGGGCGAAGAGACCGATGTGCAGGCCCATGTCCAGGGCCCTCCTGATGGTATCGTACAGCTCCACATCGCTCTCGCCGAGTCCCACGATGAGGTGTGTTGCGACGTCCTCGAATATTCCCCTAGCCTCGGCCAGGGCCCTCCACGTCCCCTCCCAGGTGAAGGGGTTCCCGACGCCCCTCCCGCGGACCGCCTCGAAGATCCTCTCTGAGGCCGCATCCAGGGCTATCCCGACCCCGGTGAACCCGGAATCCCTGAGCTCCGAAAGGAAGGCTCTCGGCCTCGGGCTGACGCTTGCCGTGAGATTGGGGAACTTCGAGAGCTCACCGCCCAGGCGGAGCAGGTCTTCCTCCATTCCCGGGTAATCGGCGGTCTGAACGCATATCCTGGTGAATTTCACTTTCTCCAGGGCCTCCCTGACCATCCCAAGGGGGAAGGGAGGCCAGAGAACCCGACTCAGGGTGTTCTCCCTTCTGGCCAGGGAGCAGTAGGCGCAGTTGTTCACGCACTTTCTACCCAGTAGGAGGTATGCCGTATTGGGAGGGTAGATCGCTGAGGCCCTTATCAGGCCCAGCTTCACCGCTGTACCGTAGGAGACCCCGATCTCCAACTCGATTTAAGAGTGGCGGGGGGATATATCACTGATGCAGTACTTCAGCGGCCACATCATCTTCAGGGGGAAGTTCAACTATGCCTCCCTTTCTCCCCACATTAGGAGGATCATCGAGCTCTTCCTCGAGTTCAGCGGGCAGAAGGCCATGGTCCAGAGGGAGGGGAGACTCGACCTCCTCGTCTACATGAACCGCAGGGACCTCATGAAGGGCAGGAAGCCCGAGGGCGTGAACAGGGAGAACGCCAAGATGCGCCTCCTCTTCCCCCTCCACCGAAAGGAGATCGCCCTGATCTCGGACGTGCCCAATCCGAAGGTCAGGGACGCAACCAACGCCATCGCCGAGTACCTCAAGTCCAAGGGCTTCAACTTGGAGGTCAGGTGGAACGACCTCACGCTCCTGAGGAGAGCGGGCAAGGTGAAGTGAGGCTCAGGTTCCAGAGACTTGGGGACATAATCGTGGTAAAGGACCGATTCTTCCCCAAGGAGAACAGGGAGGAGCTCGCCAGGTCCCTGGCGGAGAGGTTTGGGGCAAAGAGCGTCGTCCTGGACATGGGCATCGAGGGGGAGTTCAGGAAACCTAGGATACGCCTCCTCTACGGTAGCTCAACGGAGACCTTCCACAGGGAGAACGGCGTCGTCTACCACCTGGACCTCTCCAAGGTCATGTTCTCCAAGGGGAACGTGCACGAAAGGAGGAGGCTCATCTCCCTAGTCCGTGAGGGCGAGGTCGTCGTGGACATGTTCGCCGGCATAGGGTATTTCTCCCTGCAGATCGCCAAGCACACACGCGCCTCAAGGGTCGTATCATGCGAGAAGAACCCAGATGCCTTTGCCTTCCTGGTGGAGAACATCATGATAAACGGTCTCGAGACCAGGGTTCAGCCCATGATGGGGGACTGCAGGGAGGCCTGTCCCTGGCGCGTGGGGGACAGGGTGATCATGGGCTATCTCGATGCTGTGAAGTTTCTGGAGCACGCGGTCGCCGCGCTGAGGGGTCCGGGGCACCTCCACGTGCACGGAACGGGCAAGACCCCGAGGGAGCTCCTGGACGAGGTGGAGGTTCGTTTGGGGCAGCTGGGTTGCACCTACGAGGTGCTCGGCGTGAGGAGGGTGAAGAGCTACGCCCCTAGGGTGTATCACTACGTGGTCGACCTACGCGTAGATCCCAGGTCAGCAGCGAGTCCCTGAGGCTCATGCGGTTCAGCCTCGCGGTCGGTATCGAGGAGGGATCTAGGTCCACGATAAGCTCGTCAGGGGCGTAGTACCTGGCCCGGGCGAGGATCCTGCCCCTGGGGTCGACGACCCTGGACCCGCCCCACCAGGGGAAGCCCTCCAGGTAACCTCCGCCGCCCCAGTTGACGTAGACGTGGAAGAGGGTGTTCTCGATGGCCCTGGCGGAGATGAGCGTCTCAAAGAGGGGCTTGGAGGTGGAGGGGGAGGCGGAGATGTTGATGATGACGTCGGCCCCCGCCCTAGCATAGAAGCGGTGGAGCTCCGGGAAGAAGAGATCGTAGCAGATGGAGAGGCCGAACCTCAGGCCTCCGAGCCGGAACATCTTGGGCTCGGATCCGGGTGCCATGTAGAGGGCCTCCCTGAAGGGGCCGAAGTTCACCAGGTGCATCTTGTCGTAGGCGACCCAATCGCCGTCCGGCAGGACGGCCACAGCGGAGTTCCGGATTACCCCGTCCACGATCCTCGGAGTCCCGTAGACTATCGCGACACCCCTTTCGGAGGAAATCTTCGAGATCTCGTCTTTGTACCTCTGCCAGCCCTTTGCGATGCGCAGCAGCCCCTGGTTCAGCACGTATCCCGATAGGAAGAGCTCTGGGAAGATTGCGACATCGGCCTCCTCGGAGATGGCGGATTCTAGGAGCTTGAGGGCCGTCTTCGGGTCCTGGTTCAGGTGCTTACTCTGCACCAGCTGGAGCTTCACGCTCCAAGATCTCCCTGAGCTTCTTCTTACTTTTCTCCATGAAGGAGTCCAGGTCCTCGTCGTTGACGATGTAGTAGTCGGCCAGGGCTATGAGCTCGGCCACGCCCCAGGAGATCTCCCTCCAGTCCCTGCTCTGGAGCTCCATGATGGACTCCGGGTCGTCGACCCTGCCCCTGCCGAGGATCCTCCTGTACCTCTCCATCCTCGGAGCCACGATCGCGACCACGACCGCCCTTTTCCCTAGGACCCTCTCGAATACCTCGGCCTCGAACCTGCTCCTGACGCCGTCCACCACGACCCTCCTCGCCCCCGATTCGGCGATCCTCTCGGCGGTCCTGATGGCCCAGACATCGGGGCCGTGATCCTTCCTCTCCCTGTCCGCGAATACGTTGACCTCGGCGGCCTCCGTGATCCCGGCCCTTTGGGCGAACTCCCTGACCACGTCCCCCATGCTGAAGACCTCGAAGCCGAGGGAGGCCGCCACCGAGGCGAAGACGGATTTCCCGGAGCCCGGCATCCCGGTGACGAGGAGCAGCACGACGGAATACTTTTAAAGCGGAATATAAAAAGAATCTCATTTTCATTCTCTTCAAGGAATTTCAAGCGTTTTTGATCTATCGACTTTGAAATCTTTTTATAGGAATTTTACCTTAATAAAATCGAACAGGGCGAAGCCCTGTCCTCCCAGGAGGGAGGGATAGCATGATGCGAAAGGGTAGTTTGGTTTGGATAGCGACGATAGCGGTTGCGCTGACGATGATATTATCTGCGTTGCCAGCGGTGCCTGGGAACGCCCAGGGCGAGGAGATCAATCCCGAGGAGACG
>QMSR01000084.1 GCA_003649695.1 Thermoplasmata archaeon | reverse complement strand
GAGGCCGAAGGGGGGATTGAAGCCCAGGGTGTAGCACCCGATGTCCGTCGTGACCGCCGGGACCTTGACCTTCCCCCTCAGGGAGAGAATCGCCTTCCTGAGGGCCCAGAACGTCCCCCTGTGCGGGCAGCCAGGGAAGAAGACCGGGGGCCTCCTGGGGATCTCCACGTGGACCTCCGGGACACCCGGCAGCTCCAGGCCCAGGGAGCAAGTGACCACGTCCATGTCGGTCTCCCGCACCCAGGGGACGTGCCCGCTGAGCTTCCCCCTGATCTCCACGTCGATCCCCTCCATCTGCGCGATCTCCCTTATGCCCCTCTCCAGGAACGGGTCAACCTCCTCGAAGACGTACACCACGTCGTGCCTGTCCAGGAAGGACGCAATGAGCGACCTGGGCAGCGGGTTCGTCATCCCCAGCTTCAGGATCTCGGCTTCAATGCCCTGCTCGCTCACCACGTCGTGCACGTAGTTGTAAGCCGCGCCGGAGGTCACGATGCCCAGGTCCCCCGAGCCCTCGACCCTGTTCCACCCGCTCCTCTCCGAAACCGGGACCAGGGAGGAGAGCTTCGCGAGCAGCTCCTCGTGCCACTTCAGGTTCCTGGGCGGGACGGGGACGTGCGACCCCGGACCCCCGCGGAACTCCCCGCTCCCCGGTGGCCTGATCTCCGCCAGGGGCCCCAGCCTGACCGGGGCCCTCATGTGCGAGACCCTGGTCACGCTCCTGATGAGGAAGGGTACCCCGTGCTCCTCGGACATCCTCAGCGCGTCGACGAGCATGTCCTTGGCCTCCTGGGGGTCCGAGGGCTCGAGCATGGGGACGCCGGTGAGCAGCGAATACGTCCTGTTGTCCTGCTCGTTCTGGGAGCTGTGCGCGCTCGGGTCGTCGGCGCTGATGACCGCCATGCCCCCCTCGACGCCCATGAGGACCGCGGAGATGAAGGAGTCCATGGCCACGTTCAGGCCCACGTGCTTCATGAACGCCAGGGAGCGGAGGCCGGAGGTGGCCGCGGCATAGGCCACCTCGACGGCCACCTTCTCGTTGGTCGAGTACTCGAAGTACATGCCAGCCGCCTCAGCCAGCTCGAAGAGGACCTCTCCGATCTCCGAGGAAGGGGTACCCGGGTACGTCGCCGCCACGGACACGCCCCCCTCCAGGGCGCCGCGGGCGAAGGCCTCGTTGCCCAGGAGGAAGAGGACCTCCCCCTCCCTCCCCCTCAAGATGCGCTCGTAGGCCAAGGGGATCACCAGATGGGCCCTTCCTTCGAAAGCTCCTCCTTCCTGAGGAGCCTCTCCCACTCCCTGTCCACGGTCTCCTGGACGTACCTGACGGCGTCCTCAGGGAGGTAGCGGAAGCGACCCTGCATCCTGAGGTACTCCTCGACGGGGATGAAGCGGGCCGGCTTGAAGGTCACCCTCCAGCGCCCGTTCTCGACCTCGTACAGCGGGAA
Organism: Thermoplasmata archaeon; assembly: GCA_003649695.1. Taxonomy (GTDB): domain Archaea; phylum Thermoplasmatota; class Thermoplasmata; order Thermoplasmatales; family B87-G9; genus B87-G9. The sequence goes on along the minus strand of QMSR01000084.1, from coordinate 3,049 downwards.
TACCTTGCTCAACACGGCCTTCCTGGCAACCTCTATGGTCTTCTCCTCGGGGAACCTCCAGCCCGGAGGGCAGGGGGAGAGGATGTGGATGAACTTGGGGCCCTTGATGCTGGCGGCCTTCTTGAACTTTCTGTACATGTCCTCCGGGAAGGCGGGGGTCGCAGTTGCGGCGTAGGGGATCCTGTGGGCGACCATGATCCCAACCATGTCCTTCTTCCAGCCCTTCTTCCAGAACTCCCTCTTGCCGACGGGGGTCGTGGTGGTCCAGGCGTACTCCGGCGTTGCGGAGGACCTCTGGATGCCCGTGTTCATGTAGGCCTCGTTGTCGTACATGACGTAGATGAAGTCGTGGCCCCTCTCGACTGCGGCGCTCAGGGACTGGAGGCCGATGTCCGCGGTGCCGCCGTCGCCGGCCCAGCCCACGACGATCGCGTCCTCGCCCATAGCCTTGAATCCCTCGGAGAGGCCGGAGACCGAGGCTCCCGTGACCTCGAAGGCGGTGTACAAGAGCGGCACCTCGAGGTTCCTGTACGGGAACGGGCCGGGGATCACCGCCCAGCAGCAGGCCGGGATCGAGAGCACCGCCTTCTTCCCCAGGGCCTTGAGGGCGATCCTCATCGAGAGGGCCGCCCCGCAGCCCGGGCACGCGAAGTGCCCGGATATCAGGTACTCCTCCCTAGGGAGGGAAGTCTTCACCATCACTCCTCACCTCCTCTGAGATTCACCCACGTGATCTCCCTGTCCAGGCCCTCCTTCGCCACCTTCTCTATGTCCGAGACAATCCACTCCAGGTCCCGCACGCGGACATCCCTGCCGCCGAGGCCGACTATGTAGTTCTTGATCGGCGGCGAGGACCCGTAGAGGGCCGAGCGGACCTCCGTCGCCAGGGCGCCGAGGTGCCCGAAGGTGTAGCTCCTGTCCAGCACCGCCACGGCATCCATCGAGGACAGGGCCTTCCTCACCTCCTCCGCGGGGAAGGGCCTGAAGGTCCTGATCCTGAGGAGGCCCACCTTCCTCCCCCTCTCCCTCAGGGAGTCCACCACGTCCTTGGCGGTGCTCGCTATGGAGCCCATGATCACCAGGGCGACGTCCGCCCCGTCCATCTTGTACTCCTCCACGGGGGCGTAGAGGCGCCCGAAGGTGTCCCAGAAGTCCTCGTAGGCCTTCTCCTCCACCCTCCTCGCCCTGCGCATCGCCCTCGCCATGCGGTACCTGATCTCCATGTACTGGTCCGGCATCATGAGGGAGCCGTAGCCCACTGGCTCACCCGGCCTGAGGCGGTGGGGGAGGTCCAGGGGGGGCAGGTAGTCGTCGACGGCCCCCTGATCAGGGATCTCCACGGGCTCGACGGTGTGGGAGAGTATGAACGCCTCCTCCGTCACCATCGCGGGCAGGAGGACGTCCCTGTCCTCCGCGATGCGGTAGGCGAGGATGACGGAGTCCAGGGTCTCCTGGTTGTTCTCGGCGTAGAACTGCAGCCAGCCCGTGTCCCTCTCGGCCACCGTGTCCATGTGGTCGCTCCAGATGCTCCACGGGGGTGCGAAGGCCCTGTTCACGACGCTCATCACGATGGGCAGCCTCGCGCCGGCGGCCCAGATCAGCATCTCGTGCATCAGCGCCAGACCCTGGGAGCTCGTGGCCGTGTAGGTCCTGACGCCCGTCGCCTCGGCGGAGATGCAGGTGGCCATGGCGGAGTGCTCGCTCTCGACGTGGATCATGGTCGCGTCCATCTCCCCGTTCGCTATGAAATCCGCGATCTTCTCCACGATCGTGGTCTGCGGGGTTATCGGGTATGCGGCGACGATCTTGGGCCTGCTGAGCCTCGCTCCCCAGGCGGCGCTCTCGTTCCCTGTCAGCACCGCCTTCACGGTCCCACCTCCTCCCTCTCCATGGTGATGCACTTCACCGGACACTCGTTTGCGCAGATCCCGCACCCCTTGCAGTAGTCGTAGTCTATCACGGGAATCTCGTCGTACTTGTGCCCCTCGGGGGCCTTCTCTATCCTGATCGCGACGTCAGGGCAGAACTTCCAGCATATCATGCAGCTTATGCATCTATCGTAGTCTATCACGGGCCTCATCGTCCTCCAGCTGCTCCTCTTGATCTCCGAGGTGGGGACCCTCGCGATGGGCGCCTCCTCCAGCTCCTGCCACGGGTACGGCATCACGTCACCTCCCTAACGGACTCAAAAGCCCTGCGAACCGCCATAGCGTTCTCCTCCTTCTTCGCCGGGGCGCCCTCCCGGACCACCCTCTCCAGGGTCTCCAGGGAGACGAGGCGGGTTGCCCCGGCGAAGGCGCCGAGCATCGCGGTGTTCACGATGGGGTTCGTCCTGGAGCCCAGGCCCAGGTCCAGGGCGATGCCCGTCGCGTCCACGACGAAGAGGCGGTACTTGCCCCTGTCCACGGGCAGCCTGCTCGGGTCTCCGCCGTAGTTGATGATCACGGAGCCCCCCTCCTTTAGGCCCTCGAAGACGTTCACCAGCGCAAGGAGGGCTGGGTCCAGGACGACGACGATGTCGGGCTCGTAAATCAGCGTCTTGAGCCTTATGGGCCTCTCGTCCACCCTCAGGAAAGCGGCCACGGGGGCGCCCCTCCGCTCCACGCCGTACATGGGGAAGGTGACGGCATACTTCCCCTCCTCCACGACGGCCCTGGCGAGGAGCTTGGAGGCAACGACGGCCCCCTGGCCGCCCCTCCCGTGAAAACGTATCTCTATCAAGCTATCACCGACGACATATTATTGGGGGTAATTAAGCCTTTGAGCGGTGCACGTACACCCTGTCCGGCTCAACGATGTGCACAACCTCGTGCCCCATGGAGACCAGCGCATCCGCGATGAACCTGCGGTGGCAGCGGAACCACAGCCTCTCCGCGCACATGATCGCCACCACCCTGCCCTCCGATAGCCTCACAAGGTCTTCGACCGCCCTCCGGAACTCCTCCGTCGCCGCGAAGGCCCTGTAGCCCCCCTTCCGGTAGCCCCCCAGGCGGTCCCCCATCCACAGGTACCCGATGCCCCTGGACTCAAGCGCCCCCTTCAGGCTCTC
>QMSR01000083.1 GCA_003649695.1 Thermoplasmata archaeon | reverse complement strand
GATTCCCATATGGTGGATTGGAGGCAGATCATTAGGGAAGACGACATCGTCTATGTGAATCCGCCGAAGTTCTTCGGGGAGAAGAAGAGCACAGTATATCCTGAGACAGACGAGTATGAGAAGTTCATCGAGGGACACAGGAGGATGCTGAGACAAATACTTGAGGCACGTCCCATGGCAATAGCATATTCCTTTGCACGTTCATCATCGATGGCCATTCATCCGAATCTAGGCGATGTCGAGGACATTGTGAAAGAATCAGGGTACAAGCTGTGGTTTAGATCATTGATGTCAGGAAGCGATGCACTATACGTATGGGTGCGACCTGATATTGTTGGCAGGCACGGTATTGAGATAACAGGTGAGAAGACCTGGATGGATGATCAGCCGCATCAATATGTAATGCAGCATCACTACAGGGGTAGATCAGTGCATGTAGACTTCAGAGTCAAGATAGGTGGGAGACTATATGGGTGGACATTGAATGATCAAAGAATGGGTAGTATCAAGGAGGAAGTAACAAGTCTCAAACAAGCCAAGGAACTCGAGAAGAACTGGGAGAGAATCAGCAAGCTAACGAATAAGCCATTCGAATACTGGGAGAACAGGATACTCGTAGAGCCCAAGGCACCGGAGCCATTAGAATGGCTGGATGTCGAGGGAGTCGTACCTCCTGGAGAAGTAGGAGCGACGAAGATCTATCCCGGGGTCTTCAGCATCATCGACAAGGGCAGACTCTACTTCGGAGCGGTGAAACCCTACTATATCGAGATGTTCCTACAGGGCAAGCGCTTCACCGGTAGATGGGTAATACGCAAGATTCCGAATCCATGGGGTGAACATCCAGCATTCGTCTGGTTCATCATGAAGCCCAAGGACCAGATGCCATATGTATTGTCGAAGCGTGCAGTCACGAAGAAGTGGATGCCTCCAAGGGGGATCAGTGCCTTGCCACCTGAGATACGACGACAGATACCGAGGGAGTATCGTTACTGGATGGTCGACGACACCAAGAAGGCGCGTGAAATACGTGACAAGCTTGTCGAGGCCATCAGGAAGGGAGAAGTCAAGATCACGATACCGAAGAAGTGGCTTGGCTCAAGGAACGAGTTTGTCCTGCAGTACCAGTGGTGGAGAGGACCAATAATCATACGTCGAGGTCCTAGTAGACAGCAGTGGCTCTTGTGGATGGATGACGAGTGCTATAGTCTAGATGCGGATCCAACAATGGGCGAGGTAACGGCTACCCTGTTGGAGAATGTGCCATCAGAATATCGTGACTATGGCAAGAAGGAGCCCCAGGAAGTAGAGCCAGGAACGCCTCTGAACCCGACTAAGAAGACACCTAGTTTCATCGCCGTCATCGACCATGGGTCCTATGAAGTCATCGACGATGAACCATTATTCAGGAAGATCCGGTTCAATGGCAAGCTGCTCGACGGACTCTATGTCATGGAGCGAGAGAATCCCAATACGGATCTCTGGATTCTACGTCGAACCGAAACAATCAATAATAGCTCCTAACGAGGCTATATCGGTGACTATAATGATTAACGTTTGTCTTCGTCGACGCTTATCATGGAAGCATGTCGGCAAGACGCTCCGCATCGAGGGCTTGGCACTGCACCCAGGCACATTCACCGGATTAGACGGTCACACAATCACCTATCCACCCGAGATCTTCGATGACAACCACATCGAGATTGCTGAGCGGCGTCTCAAGTACCGCCATGAAGACAGTGATACAAGTGTCATAGGCTTCATCACCGGCTATGATGTCAAACCCGATGGCCTCTACATCCGAGGATACGTCTTCGATGAAGGAGTAGCCGAGCTCATACGCAATGGCGAGGTAGATGGACTGAGCATCGAGGCAGAAGTAGACGTTGACCAGGAAATGCGAGCCAAAAAGGTCAAGATAACGGCTGTGGCAATCGTGCCGAATCCAGCCGCTCCCAAGGCAGGGATACTTACATCGAGAATCGTTGCACTCCTAGGCAGAAACGCCGAGAACAATGTGAAGGGAGGCGAAATGCCCGAGAAGCCTACTCGTGAGGAATTCATGGATTGGATAAAGAAACAACTAGAAGATGCAAATGTACCGAAAGACATAGTTGAGACCGTGATGGAGGTATTAGACAAGGCTATTAAGACGCCATATCCATATCCGTATCCAGAGCCAAAGGTAAGCGAGGAAGAATACAAGGCACTACAAGAGGAAAACGAGCGTCTCAAGAAGGAGAATGAGGAGCTAAAGAAGAAGCTGGAGGAACTACAATTAGAGGCAGAGGTAAAGGAGATCAAGTCAGTGGAGCCAGACTTCGAACCTGAGAAGGTATTCAGCGAGAACATGAGCTTCGAGGCAAAAATGGCGGCTTTGAAAGCGTACAAGGAGGCTATGAAAGTCAAGATCACAGTGACCAATGCCAGTGCAGAGGATAAGAAATTCGAGGAGAAAGTTGAGAAGATACTCGGAGAACTAGGCATAGGAGGTAAGTAGACATGACCATACAAAGACTACCTCATGAGCCCCTGTATGCAGTGTGTGACGATGCACTGGACGACACGGGATATGTACTGGCACTTGATACATCAACGGGACATGTGAAGAAGGCAACATCCAGTGACGTGCCATTCGGAGTAAACATAGTGTCGACGAAAAACCCGATAACAAATGAGGCTGAGACAGATGTCGAGGTATCAGTAGTGCCGGTGAGAAGCGGTTACATCGTCAAGGTTAAGAAAGAAGCATCTGCAATAAGCGCTGGTGACTATGTAGCCGTTGGATCCGAGGCAGGAAAAGTAGCGAAGATGACGATAGACACCACGGATGCTGGGACACTGCTAGACTCACTCAAGAAGATCGTTGGCATAGCACTTGAAGACGCAGCGGCAGACGAAGACACCGTACTGGTTAGACTCGTAGGAATATGAGGTGAGTAAGCCATGATAGATGTGAAGGAAATCATAAATGAGTTGAAAGTCAAACTAGGGCCTGCAGTCAGCGAAGACGTGCTCAAAGCAGAAGTCGTGAGAGAGGTAATCTACAAGGAAAGCGACTTACTAGCAGTCGGGACAAAGCTCGTAGCAGTCAGGAAATTCGGTGCACTGGATGTCAAATGGGCGTATCCAGGCGAGATGAATGCAGAGTACCCAGTGCCTGAAGGCGCCACTGCAGAGATAGCTGAGCCAATAGAATGGACCGAGTTCAACCTGACATTGAAGAAAGCGGTAGTAAGATTCGCCATCACCGATGAGGCCAAGCTCAGACAACTAGGTAACTATCAGTTACAGTTCAGTAGGAGACGTGCAAGCGAGGCACTAGCTAAGAAGAAGGACGAGGAGATACTAACGGCATTAAGCAACGGCGCAGGCAACACAGTAGCCGCTGATGCCACTTGGGACAGCGACACAGCTGACCCTGCTGGAGACATAATCGAGGCGATAAGCAAGATCTTCCAGAACAGTAACATACTTGAGGCAGAGATACAGAAGATAGCAGTAGTCGTGCCTGCCAAGGTATGGGCACCGCTGCACAAGCTACAGGAGATCAACAACCTCAAGCAGAGCATAAAGGACTACCTTGAGGGAAGCTACGGATTAAAGTTCTACCCGAGCAGACTGCTAGACACATACGCGATGGTCCTGGTGCCTGGAGAAATGACTGCCATACACGGTGTCCTCGACACGAGGAAGATACCACTAGTCGAGGAGATCAGAAGACCAGAGATGGGTGCCACTGAGTACGTCATCAAGCAGTACTTCGCAACCAAGGTAGTACCGGATACAAGCGACGGTAAGAGCTATAGAATCTGCAAGATAACAGGAGTAAGCTCCTAATAGAGGCAACGGTGAACACTAGTGAAAGTCAATACTCTTTTTAACATCCTCAATGAGTTCATTGACAGGTTCCGCGATCAAGATAATCTTCGACTCTACGGCGAGGTAGAGATAAAGCATATACGCAATGGCAGGATCATCAAGAGGAAGAAGCTGACAAATGTCATCACGGATGTCGGTAAGGCACAGGTTGCAGGCTTAATCGGTGGGATAGTCACGGATGCATTCACTTATATTGCAATAGGAGACGGTGATTCCGGCAATCCAGGAGTATGTAGCTCTGAATCCTCGACCGATACTGCATTGGGACATGAATTGCAGAGAGCATCTGCAACTGCCTCTAGGATTACTACATCGGTGACTAATGACACGTTGAAACTAGAGGCAACGTTCAACTTCACGGGGTCATACTCGATATGTGAAAGCGGCGTGTTTGATGCAGCGTCGAATGGCAACATGCTGGCAAGGAAGACGTTCTCAGTCATCAACGTAGCTGATGGCGATAGCCTGCAGATAACATGGAAGATACAGGTGCAGTAACGTTGCCATCCAAGTCACAGCTTTTAGATCAGTTGAAATCCAAGGCACGTAGAATCGAACTCATCGGTCGATACTGGAGCGAGGACAGGCGTTCATATGTTGAGCACTACCGATACTACTGGGTAGAAG
>QMSR01000082.1 GCA_003649695.1 Thermoplasmata archaeon | reverse complement strand
CCACTAGTAGAGGAAAAGACAAGCGATATTAGCGACTACTTAAAATCAATGGGATATTCTCGAAGTGGACGTGCTGCTGAGGAAATTGGTCGGATATCAGAGCAGACAAACATGGATTTAGCCATGCAGCAACTAGCCCAAGATCAAATGCTATCCCAGCAAGGTATGGCAGGTAGGCAAGGCAGAGGCGGTGCATTAAGCCAATTGGGCGCCGCTCAATACGGCTACGGACAAGATTTAGCCAACTTAACTACAGGTACTGGCGGCCAATTAGCTGGGCTTCAGCTGGGTCTAGGCACTGACATAGCGGGCTTATACGGTACGATGGGTCAGAATCTCATGGACTTATATACCGCTAGAATGCAGAAAAATGCAGCCGAAAAAGGCCAGCAATATGCGCAAACCGGAAGTCTATTGGATACTGGTCTAAGCGCTGGTACTAACCTGCTTTCAGGTCTTGGCTTGTCTGATGAAAGACTGAAGAAAAACATTAAGCCTCTTTACTCTAAAGGCGGCATTAACTTCTATTCGTTCGATGCGAATGAAGAAGGCGAACGCGTAGGCATGACCATGAAAGAAGGTGTAATAGCTCAGGAAGTCGAAAAGGTTTATCCTGATTTGGTACATGAAATAAACGGCTATAAAGCCGTGGATTATACCGGCTTACTTGAGAGGGTTGCATAATGGCGGTTGATTTAAGTGCTTTCAGAATGCGTCCGATTAATGGTGCGTCATTGGTGGCCGATAAAACCCCTTTGTATCAAGGTTTAGGCCAAGGGTTAAAAACTTTGTCACAAGGTGTTGCGCAGCAAATGCAGCAAGAGAGGCAGCAAGCCCAAAAGGATGCGCTAAGAAAAGAGGCTGAGGTATACGGAAGGGCATTAGCTACTGATGATATGGCGGAAAGATCACGTATTATTAACAGTGCTATTCCTGATTTTGACAGCGAGACCCAATTAGAGCTTGCTCAGTGGCTTGATGATCCTATCGAGACCCAGAATATGCGGGCATCAATGGCTTTACAAGAGGGAGGATTCGGAAATCTTCTGGAAAGCATCAATCTGCAAAAGGCAGCGGCTTTGCAGCAGGCTCAAAAGAAAGCTGAATCTCAAGCAAAATTAGACGAAGAGTTTAGAAAAGAAGAAAGAAAGATTGCTAACGAATCAGTAAAAGGCCTAAAGAAAAGAGCATCTGAAATAAATCAGGCTTTTGGCAAAGTTGAGAATTTAATTACTGAAATAAAAAACAGCAAGGCTAAGAAAGATGGCAAAGCTGGAAGGGCTACAGTAGCGGCCACAGTCATGAATGTTGCCCGTTTAATATCTCCGGGCGTTGTCACAGATAAGGATTTCAAATCTTTATCAGGAGCAGCTGATCCATTAGCATTAGCTTTTAGCACGATTGCGGGAAGAGATGAAAATGTGGCTCAGCAATTACAAAGATTTGTTGATCCTACCAACCCAGAGCTAGTCAACGAAGATGAATTATTAAATATAGCTAGGGCTGCAACCGCCTCAGAGGCTCCATCTTTAATGAATCAGCTTCAGGGCGCTAAAGATAGGGCGATTACTGCTGGATTTGACCCAGAGAAAAAGCAGTATCAAGCTATGTTTACCGGAACAGGTGTGATTGATGACCTTTCTCGATTTAATCAACCTCAAAAAGAGCAGGTAGATACGCTAGAAGGTGCTGTATTAATGCAAGACGCTAACGGCAACTATGCTTACGTTCGAGACGGCGTAGTAGTCCAAGAGGGAAGATAATGACCTTTGATCTATCGACAGCAAAGCCTGTAGCGGCAACTGAGATGCAAACAAGTTTTGATATATCTTCGGCTGTGCCTGTAAGCTCTGAGCCTGTGTTTGCTTCTGAACAAGAAAGACAACAAGTTATAGCGGATTTACCAGAACTAGAGGGCATTGTTGAAGGTGAGGCGTTTAGACCTGAAATAATGGCTGCCTTGACCGCCACTAACCCAGCAGAAATGGGCGAGATTCTTAGACAGGCCTATCCTCAGATTGGCGTGGTTCAGACTCCAGAGGGTGAATTCATTGCTGTAAATAATGAAACAGGCGCTATGGCCAGCCTAAATAAACCCGGTGTTTCTAAGGTGGATATACTTCAGGGCTTGGGTATTATGTCGCTGTTCTTTCCAGCTGGTAAGATAGCAGCAGCTCCAGCGGCATTAGGTCAAAAGATGGCAGTTGGCGCGGCGGCATCTGGTGCTACTCAGGCAGCAATAGAGGGCGGTCAAGCTTTAGCGGGCGGCGAGATTAATCCTGAAGAAGTTGGTATGTCTGCGGCACTAGGTGGGGCAGGCGAGCTAGTGGCTCCAGCTATATCTAAATTACGAGGTGCTAAAACTGCAAGATCGCCAGCAGCCCAACAAACGGACGAATCACTAGATATTATTGAGGAAATAACTGGCTCTAGGCCTTCTATTTATCCTGCGCAAAGAGAAGGCACTGAATCTTTATTGACGCAACAAAGATACGTAGCTCAGCAACCAGAAACATCTAAGATGGCTATGGATGCGCTCAAAAAGCAAAATCAAGAGGTTTATGATGCCACAGCTGGCGTTATTGACACATTGGCTCGAGAGGAAGCTTTAGAGGGTGGCGTTGAAAGAATTTACAAGGCGTCACGGAATGCGATAAAGAATGCTAAAGGTAAGGTAAAAGATCAGACTAGACCTTTATACGATGAGGCTTGGGCTCAAGGAGCCGATCCCGTTCCGGTTAAAGAGAGCGTAATAGGCAATATTGACTTAATGCTAAATGACTTGGCGGACGGCTCAATTAAAAATAATGTTATGAAGGCCAAGCGAGCTATTGAAAGCGCCAAGACATTCAAAGGTTTGCAGTCGGCCAAAGAAACAGTAGATGATTTGATTGATAGCGCCGAAACAGGAACCAAGGCTAAATCCTATTTAACTGGCATCAAGAGTGATTTACTTGAAAGCATGACAGAGGTCAATCCTCAGTATCGGATTGCTAATGATGAATACGCAAGATTATCAGCAGAGCTAGTTGATCCTCTGCAAGGCTCGCTAGTTGGTAGAATATCGCGCGTTAATGACGACAATTTACAGCAAATTACCACGAAGATATTTGACGCCAAAGAGGTGAACCCGAAAGCCGTCACCAATGCTAAAAAGGTTATTGAGTCAGTAGACCCTCAAGCATGGAATGATATTTTGAGAGTGGAGGCGCAAAAGCGTATAGGTGGCATTAGTGATTTAATCATGGATACGGCTGAAGCAACATCAAATCGTCCAGCTGATATTCGTAGGGCTCTATATGGCAACCCAGAGAAAAGGCGCGTATTTTTGTCTGCGATGGATACTGAGCAAAGAGCTAATTTTAGGGCTTTGGAAGATATTCTTATCAAGGCTTCTACAGGAAGAGGCACGGGCTCCCCTACAAACATATATGGCCAAATAGCTCAATGGCTTAAGGGCGGCGCAGCCAGAACTACTGAGGCGGCTAGGTCTCCTGTATCAACGGCCACCAGCGCACTAGGAAGTCTAGTCCAAGAGCGAAACACAAAAGCACTGGCCACCGCTTTATTTGATCCTGATTATACGAGAGATTTATCTAAGGTTTTACAAGGTAAAAACACGCCAACCAAAACCAAGGCTTTTATGCAATTACTTGATGATATTAGTCGCAGTATTCAAACAGAGCAAGAACAAGAAGAGAGCCCAGCCCGGTAAGAACTAGTGGGATTTGGGAAGGAAAGGCAATAGCCACGAAAATTAACAGCAATATAAGCTCCATGAAAAAGAGTATAACACATGCTATTTAAACCATCCGCAAAAACAGTAGACCCGCAAGGCTTAATGGCCACCGGATACCAGTACTACATTGGTGAGCCGTTCACTGATCCGCGCATTGTGGAAAATCAGATACCTATCGTGGACGCGGTAACGGGTGACCCCATATCAAACCCCTTTAGCGTTAACGGTAACGGCGATCCTATTAATTTAAACGGTGAAAGAGTCTACCCGAAAATGGACGTAGAGGCTTATTCGTGGGTGCTGGTTAATGATGAAGGTAGCGTATGGGATAGACACCCTAACCAAGAATCAGACGCCATCCCGCCAACCGGCGAAGCTAATGAAGTCGTGGATCGTGTTTTCGATTATTTGGATTTAGCTAAAAACGCTGATTTATCCGACGATTCATACATATTTGTTCGCTCTGAATTAGAGGCTCCGACTGATCCGCAAGATTCGCGCTATTTCCATGCAGACGGAACAACCGGCACACCTTCTAGCGGCGATATTGATAAGTTTTACGACTCAGAGGGCAAAGGCTTTGCTAGAGACACACAGCAGCGCTTCGACGATGTTTACGACAATACTGGCTCAAAGCTAGAGTCTGATACTTATCAGGGCGCAGTGGATCAATTGGCGCCCATTATGCGCGAGACTTTAGCGGTAGTTCTTCCTAGTGGTGGTGGCTCAGGTCTTACTGATGCGGCTATTACATCGCCAGCAGAATCAAGAATTAGAGTGGTTGGCAGCTATCACATTGAGTCTGGAAACAGTGCGGCTG
>QMSR01000081.1 GCA_003649695.1 Thermoplasmata archaeon | reverse complement strand
CTCCTGAAGGTGGACGCCGACAGGAAGATCCTGATAGGGGAGAGCCTCCTGGGTGGGCGGAGCACGGGCAGGAACAGGGAGCTAGGGAGGAAGGCGCTTCTCGAGAACTCCCTGGACGTGGAGGAGGCGATCTCGGGGGCCGACATAGTGTTCGTGATCGCCGGAATGGCCGGCGGTACCGGGGGCGGGGCCACGCCCGAGATAGCCAGGATTGCGTGGAGGCAGAAGAAGCTAGTGGTGGTCATGGGCATCCTCCCCTTCGGGGTGGAGGGGGCGACCGCCAGGAGGGAGGCCATGGAGGCCGTTTCCGAGACCAGAAAGTACGCGAACACCGTGATCCTGAGCGAGAACGACAGGCTCCTGGAGAGGGTGAAGGACCTGCCCATGGAGAAGGCTCTGGTGGCCAGCGTCGAGATACTGGCCATGGCGATGCACGCCATCCTGGAGGCCCTGTCCAGGCCCTCGCTGGTGAACGTGAACCTGTCCGACATGGTCCAGCTCCTCAGGGAGGGGGGTCTCGCGACGATGGGCATCGGGGAGTCCTCGGGCGAGGACAGGGCGAGGGAGGCCGTCTCCCAGGCGCTCTCGAGCCCCTTCTTCGAGCTCTCTCCCCCCTACAGGGGGGCGATGGTCATGGCCTGGGCCTCGGAGACCCCGACCGTCGAGGAGGTAAACTCCATGTTCGAGGCCATTTCCGCCTTCCTCGTGGATAACGCCCTCATCGTCTGGGGGGCCGGCTCGAGGCCGGAGCTCAGGGACAGGCTCAGGGTGCTCCTGCTGCTCGCGGGGGGAGAGTCTCCTCATCTTTAATACTGACTCCGTGATTCTCCTGCGAATGCCTAGGAGGCGCAACAGGGAGCTCCAAGCGGCAGAGGAGAAGTACAGGGCCCTGCTCAACAAGAAAAACGATCTCCTCGAGAAGCTCGCCGCCAAGAAGTCGGAGAGATACGAGATCATCGAGACCAAGAGGGAGCTGGTATCGAAGCTCCTGGAGAAGAAGGCCGAGAGGAGGGCCCTCATAGAGGAGATCAGGGGGCTCAGGGCGAGGAGGAGGGCCCTGAGGGAGAGGGTCCGGGAGCTCGTGGCCAGGGCCAGGGAGCTCAAGGGCGGCAGGCCGTCGGGGATCCTCAGGAGGATGGCCCAGACCAGGAGGAGGATCGAGGAGCTCGAGTTCGAGATCCAGACCGTTCCCCACACCATCGAGGAGGAGAACGCGATCATCGAGGAGTTGGGTAGGCTGAACAGGGAGCTCCGCCAGCTTCAGGCGGAGTGGGAGTCCTACGCGGAGGCGAACGAGGAGCTGGCGGCCCTCAGGGAGGAGCTGGACGGGATCTTCTCAGAGCTGGACTCCCTGAGGGATAGGATCTCCGAAATCTCGGCCCAGATAGACGCGAAGAACTCCGAGATCGCCGAGCTCTCCAAGGAGATAGACGCCCTGAACACCATCATCGACTCCAAGCAGGGGGAGATCGACGAGATAAGGGAGCAGATAGGTAAGGTCTCCAGGCAGATCCAGGAGATGCTGGAAAAGATCATAGAGATCAAGGCCAGGATGGTGGCCGAGAAGGTCGCCATGCGCAGGGAGATCGAGGCCACGGGTCGGGCGGCCCGCTCCATCTACGACGAGGAGCTCCTCGAGGGCAAGATCGAGGAGTGGATGCAGAAACTCCTAAAGGACGGAGTGCTTGAGTTATAGATGCAGGCGGTCGTCGCCGCCGGGGGTTACGGCACCAGGCTCTATCCCCTAACCGCAAGCAAGCCCAAGCACGTCCTCCCCATTCTGGACGGCACCGTCCTGGGAAAGCTAGTCTCGGACCTGGCCTCCTTCGGGGTGGACGAGGTCATCGTGACCCTCTCGTACCACCCAGAGCACGTGATAAGGGCCCTCTCCGGGATCAAGAGACCCACGGTCCTCTACTCCTTCGAGGCCGAGCCCAGGGGGACGGCGGGCGGCGTGAGGGAGATCCTGGGCGTCCTTGAAGACCGCTTCCTCTTCCTCAACGGCGATATCTACCACAACCTCGACCTCCGGGAGCTTATCGAGTTCCACGAGGAGAGCGGGGCCCTGGCCACCATGGCCCTCAGGGAGACGGATAGACCGTGGGAGTACGGCATCGTCAGGGTCTCCGCGGACGGCAGGGTTCTGGCGTTCCAGGAGAAGCCGAGGAAAGGGGAGGAGTTCTCGAACCTCATCAACGCAGGGATCTACGTCCTGGAGAGGGAGGCTATCGAGAGGTTCGTCGAGCCGGGCGTGTTCACCGACTTCTCCAAGCACGTCTTTCCGAGAATCCTCAAGACCGGCAGGCTCTATGCCCTCCTCCTGGAGGGAGACTGGATAGACGTAGGCAGGCCCTCCGACCTACTGTTGGCGAACTTCATGGAGCTCAGGAGGCGTGGCCTCAGGAGGTTCGTCGCCAGCGGGGCCAGGATAGAGGGCGAGCTCGAGACCTCCATCGTACTCGAGGGCGCCGTGGTGGAGGAGGGGGCCGAGGTTGCCGAGAGCCTGGTGATGGCCGAGGCCGTGGTTGGGAGGGGCTCCCGGGTCAGACACTCGATCCTGGGCGAGGGCTCCAAGGTCGCCCCCGGCTCGACCGTGGTCAACTCCGTGCTGGGGGACGGCTCCTTCTTCGAGGGGATGGGGGAGAGCCTCAAGATAATGTGAGCATCGATGGACACCCCTCCCCCACGGAGGAAAACGAGTAGATCGGGTATACCTCGGGGTGATCAGGAAGGGCTTGTCCGTGGGCCGCATCGAAAGGGATTGGCCAAGCCTAACGATTGACGCAAACGCCGGAGAGGATCGCGATGATCACCTGAACGAGGACGGACGGTGAAGAGGATTCCTGTCTTACTTCTTTATGGGGATGATGCAGAGGAACACGAAGTCCTCAGTGCCAGGGTTCCTGTACCAGTGAGGTTTGTCCGGCGGGATGAAGAGGAAGTTACCCTCCGTGACCTCGACCTCCCTATCGCAGCACCCGATGACCCCCCTCCCGGAGAGCACGTAGATTTCGTGCTCCCAGGGGTGCTGGTGCCTCCTTATTTCTCCCCCCGGGAGGATCCTGAACCTCCTGAGGGCGTAGTTGATGGCCCCCTTCTCCTCGTTTATGAGCCACTGGATTTTGGCGTCCCTCGCCATGGACGGGTCCACGTCCTCCTCCTTCACCTCGGACACGTGACCGACGTACACGTAGCTGCATTTCGGGAAAGCTATAAATATTCGGGAGGGGAAGCCCAAGCGTGATAATCAAGAGGGCCATCCTCCTGGACCAGCTGATCAAGATCGTCGAGCCCAAGTACGCATCCCTCTGTGTCCGCTGCAGGGGGACGAAGATGCTCTGCGGGAAGCCCGAGTGTCCCATACTCAAGCAGTACTTCACCATGCTCAGGGTAGGGGCCAGGTTCTCCGGGAGCCGGCTCCAGGGCGGTAGTCCGCCATCCGTGTTCGTGGGACGGCTTGGCTACCCCAAGGTCAGGGTCGCCCCCCTGGTCTCACCGTCGGAGTTCGTCTCCCCGATCCAGGACCTCCCCGAGCGCTGGTTCGGCCTCCCTCTGGACGAGATCCTGGAGTTCAGGCTCTCCCTGGTTAGGGGTGTTAGGTCCCTCAGGGTGGACTCGGCCTCCAAGGGCGGGAGGTTCGTGGAGACGGTTCAGGAGATGGCCCTCTCCAGGGAGCCCGTGGACGCGGAGGCGGAGTTCCTGAGGCCCCCCCGGGGCTCGATCCTCCTCGACTACAGGGTCCAGCCCATAGGCCCATCGGCGCCCCTGGCGAGGCTCCAGGTCGACAACCCTAGGTGGGACAGGAGGCTGGAGAGGGTGTACTACGACACAGACCTAAGGGCCGCCGAGGCCATGATTGAGCTCTACGCCTCGGGACTGGAGGTCACCAGGATCCAGAGGGCCCTGAGCGCGGGCACCATGGGGATCGGAAGGAGGAGGAGCTTCGTACCGACAAGGTGGTCCATAACCGCCGTCGACAGCACCATATCCGAGTGGCTCCTCTCCAGGATCAGGAGGATGGAGAGCATCGACGAGTCCAGGGTGTATGAGGTGGACTACCTCAACAACAGGTTCATCATCCTCATGGCCCCGGGGGGGTGGAGCTACGAGCTCGTCGAGTCCTGGTCCTCGGGGACCATCTGGAACCCCATTTCCGGGAGGACCTACGTGATCTCGGACAGCGAGGGACCGAGACCCAAGAGGGAGTACGCTGAGATCGGCGGCTGCTACTACGCAGCGAGGCTAGCCGTGGCCGAGAAGCTGGCCTCCGAGGGTAGGCAGGCGACGGTCTCGGTCCTCCGATGGACTGGCCCCGGCTTCCTCATGCCCCTCGGCGTCTGGCTGGTCAGGGAGACCGTGAGGGAGGCGCTGCGCAGGAGGCCGAAGACCTTCTCCGACCCCGTCGAGGCTGTGAACTACGCCCTCTCCAGAATCCCCGTCAGGAGGGAGGAGATCCTCGCAAAGAGCAGGGTGATCAGGGATATTCTGACACAGAGGAGGCTCGAAGTTGGTTGAGGTCGTGGAGAGTAGGTGCAGGAGGGCCCTCTCCAGGACGGGCGTTTACGGCTTCGAGGCCTCCTTGAACCCCTACGTTGGGTG
>QMSR01000080.1 GCA_003649695.1 Thermoplasmata archaeon | reverse complement strand
CAAATCGTTGGACCTGCCCGAAAGCCCCAGCAAGCCGCACTTTTTGTTGAAATAGTTGTTTGCCTCATCGGGGGAGAGCCCCAGTTCCTTCATCACGAACATAACGATTGCGGGGTCCATATCGCCGGTGCGGGTGCCCATAACAAGCCCCTCAAGGGGGGTGAATCCCATTGAGGTATCCACGGATTTGCCGAATTTGACCGCCGTCATTGAGGCGCCGTTGCCCAGATGCGCCGTGATTATGCGCAGTTCTTCAATTGGCTTGCCGACCATCTCCGCCGCCTGATGCGCCACATAGTAGTGGCTTGATCCGTGGAAACCGTAGCGCCGGATTTTGTATTTCTCATAAAGTTCGTAGGGGAGGGCATACATATATGCGTGTGGTTCCATAGTCTGGTGGAATGCGGTGTCAAAGACTGCCACCTGCGGCACTCCGGGCATAAGTTTGAGGCAGGCTTTGATTCCCATAAGGTTTGGCGGATTGTGCAGCGGCGCAAGGGGGATACATCGTTCAATTGCGGCGATTACCTCATCGGTGATGAGGGCAGACCCGGCGAACTCCTCGCCGCCGTGCACCACACGGTGCCCAACCGCCTCAATCTGCTCCACTGACTCAATCACGCCGTGCTCCGGATGGACGAGGGCATCAAGGGCGAGTTTGACTGCGGTGTCGTGGTCTATAATTCCCCCGGGGCTGAACTCATACTTTTTGCCTCGTGCGGTGTGGGTCAGAAGCGGGTTGTCAATTCCTATGCGGGAGACGAGCCCCTTGGCAAGCATCCCCTCGCCGCTGGTATCCCACAGTTGATATTTCACCGACGAACTGCCCGAATTAAGAATCAGGATTATCATTCCGCCTCTCCTTGTTTTGAATTAAAACGAATAACAATATTCAAATTTTCTGGTGAGGGCAAACATTTTTGTTAAATTTTTCCTGTGAGGTGGGGGATAACATTGGCGCTTGTGTTGTTTGCCGCCGGGGGCGAGGATTCCCGCGGTCAATCTCTGTCCGATTTCTGCGGGGCACTGCTTGAGGGCAAATCCGGGGCGATTTATGTGGCGGACCTTTCTGCGCCGAAAATAATCTGCGCCGTGGGGGACAGTGCGATTTTGTCCGGGACACAGAAATTCCCGCCGGGTTCGGTGTTCAAAATTATAACTGCGGTGGCGGCGCTTGAGCAGGGTATAGACCCCCGCCGGCAGGTGAAATGCACCTACTGGTATGAAATCCCCGACGGGGAGCGACTTCCCTGCTCCTGGCGCCCCGGACACGGAAAGATTGACCTTGTGGATGCTGTGAGCAAATCCTGCAGTTTCTATTTCTACTCGCTGATTGACCGGGGAGTGAGTATCGCCAGAATAGAAAATGTGGCGAAGATGTTCTTTGATATTCCCCAGAGCCCATATTTTGCGGAGTTCTACCGTGAGGATGGTGCGGATTTCCCCTATCGCTTCGCCATGGGGCTGACCGGGGTTCTGGTCTCGCCGAAAAGTGTTCTGCGGATGATAACCGCCGTGGCAACCGGTGGGGAACTCCCCGATTTTGAGCGTGAGAAATACGATAAAATCCGCCTTTCCGACGATTCGGAGTGGGAGATAATACGGGAGGGACTGCGCAAAACCACAACTACTGGAATATGTGCGGGGATATTCCCGGACAGTCTTTCGGTTGCCGGGAAGACCGGGACTGCGCCGCTTCCCGAAAATCCCGCCATCACCTGCGGATGGTTCGCCGGATATTGCTCCACTGAGGGCAAGCCAGAATACGCCGTGGTTGTGTTTTTGATTGATGCCACAGGCTACACCGATGCCGCCCCGCTGGCGGGGAAAATTTTTGAGTTTTTGCAGCACGAGAGGAAATGACGCCCCATTTTTGTCTTTGACAATCGGTGGTGGCGGTGATTAAATTGAAACAAAAAACCGGGAGGACCTATGGCGCTCAGGGAAAAAGTCTATTGGGACAGCAGGACTGCGTTTGTTCTTGCGGCGATAGGCTCAGCCATCGGGCTGGGGAATATATGGCGGTTCCCGTTCATCTGCTACAAATACGGCGGCGGAGCGTTTCTGGTGGCATATCTTGTGGCGCTTTTTGTTGCGGGTATTCCGCTTTTGATACTTGAGTTCGCCCTCGGACAGCGCATCGGCGGTTCGGCGCCGGTGGCACTCGGCAAGGTGAACAAAAATTTCGCCTGGGTCGGATGGCTGGCGATATTGGTGGGATTTATAATCACCACCTACTATGCGGTTATTATGTCCTGGTCGGCGAATTATCTGGTGCATTCTCTGACTCTCGCCTGGGGAGACGACCCAAGGACATTTTTCTATCAAAAGGTCCTGCGCCTTTCGGACGGCATTTTTCACATAGGTTCTGTAAGTTTGCCGCTGATTTTGGGACTGCTGGTCTGCTGGGTGTGGATAATTCTTTCAATCTGGAAAGGTGCCCGGACAGTCAGCAAGGTGGTATATGTCACAGTTACCCTTCCGTGGGCGATACTTATAATCCTTGTCATAGGCGGGCTGACTCTTCCCGGTGCCGGCGAGGGAGTGAAATATTACCTCACTCCAAACTGGCGGCAACTTCTCAGTCCCGAACTGTGGCAGGCGGCATTTACGCAGGTGTTTTTCTCGCTTTCGGTGGGGTTCGGTGTGATGATTGCCTATGCCAGTTTCCTTCCGCCAAACTCGGATGTGGTGAACAACGCCTTCATAATCGGTCTTGCCGATGCCTCCACCGCCTTTGTGGGAGGATTTGCGGTGTTTTCCGCCCTCGGATACTACGCACAACTTCAGGGTGTGCCGGTGGAGGATGTGATGAAAAGCGGACCGGAGTTGGCATTCGTCACATATCCGGCGATTATAAATCATCTTCCGCTGGCGCCGCTTGTGGGCGTGCTGTTTTTCGTTATGCTCCTGACCCTTGCGATAGATTCGGCTTTCTCGCTGGTGGAGGCTGTCGTCGCCGGGTTTATGGAGACCTTCGGTGTCCCCAGAACCAAGACCAACATAATTCTGGGTGCGCTGGCGTTTGTGATTGGAATTTTCTACACCACCCAGGCGGGTCTCTACTGGCTTGATGTGGTTGACCACTATATGACATTTTTCGGGCTTTTTGCGGTGGCGTTTTTAGAGTCCCTGGCGGTGGGATGGTTCTACGATACCGAGGCTCTGCGCAGAAAGATAAATGAATACTCCCTTGTTGATATCGGCGGCTGGTGGAATGTTACGGTGAAATTTGTGGTTCCGCTGGCGGCGTTTGTGCTTCTGGTGATTTCGGTGATTAGCGTTATAAAGGCACCCTACGGCGAGTATCCCCGCACGGCGGAACTTATCGGCGGATGGATTCCCCTTGCGCTGGCGCTTGTCGCCGGAATTCTTCTGGGGAAAGCAACCGCCCGCACACTCTCGCAGGGTTGAGTGCGGCGCAAATTCCGGGCGGGCAGTTTCGGGCGAAATCTTTACTGGTTCCGGAACTGTTCGCCCATCTTCTCAAGTTTTTCCATAAATTCCGAAGGGATTGGCTCGTATTCGCCCAGCAACTTTGCGTAGAACGCCACTTTCGCCAGATGCTCCACAAGTTCCATCCTCATAAACGCTTCCTCAAGGTTTCTGCCGAGAGCGACTGCGCCGTGGTTTTTCAGCAGGAATGCGTTGTATTTTTTGATGTATTCCTCGGCAACCTTTGCCACATCGCCGGTGGAGGGCAGTGCGAAGGGCGCAGTGGGAATTCTCCCCAACTTTATCGCAACCTCGGGCAGAAGGTCGTAGGGGAGTTCCATCCCCGTGCAGGCGAACACCGTAGCCATCACCGGATGGGCGTGAATCACTGCGTTGACATCATCACGGAGTTTATACACGAGGGAGTGCAGTGCAATTTCGGTTGAGGGCTCCCCCTTGCCGCCGAGTCGCTTCTGTTCCCCGTCAAGGACAATGATGTCGTCGTTGGTCAAAAATCCTTTGGACACGCCGGATGCCGTTATGAGCATCATCTTAGGCTTGACCCGGGCACTGATGTTCCCGTCGCCGGCGGGCATCATCCCCAACTGCCAGAGCCTGTGCCCAATCGCAATAATCTGATGCCTGATATACTCCATAAAGTCCCCCTGTGGTTTGGATTTTTGGAAAATATAATGTCTTAATCCGCCGAAATCACGGATTTTTCTGCTTCCAGTTTTTCTCAATAATCATCTCAAGGGCAAGAAGTATCAGCGCCAGAATAAGAAGCGGTCGCCACAGTTCCACGCCGAAGCGGGCGGCAAAGACCTGCTCGGAGAGGTCTTTGGTCGGGTCAAGCCAGATGATGTTGAATTTGTCCCTGTCCTCGTCGGTCAGCGGGGTGAGGTCGCCCTCGGCGGGGTCAACATTGGCGCAGAACAGATCAAGGGTGTCGGCGCCGTCGGTGATTGCGTAAATTCCCGCCCGGGGAAGGTCTCTTACCACCACTGTCGCCTTTCCGCCCACAAATTTCGGAAGGACATAAATCCCGCCGCCCTGCGGGAACGAGACCTTGAGTTTTCCGGTGCCGGTATAATCCGGCAGCGTCCGGACGACATCCCTGCCCACCAAGACGCCGGTGTCAAAATACGCCACATCCGAGGCGAGATACT
>QMSR01000079.1 GCA_003649695.1 Thermoplasmata archaeon | reverse complement strand
TGCCTGAGGAGGAGCTCAAGCTGGTGAGGGAGGAGTACATCAGGAAGTACCACCCGAAGTACAGGAAGGCTGCGTCATGAACGGCGGGACGGTCAGGGTCGTCAGGCCCACGAAGATCGAGCTGATTAGGCTGAGGAGGCGCCTGGCCCTCGCCAGGAAGATCCACAGGATCCTCAGGGAGAGGCTGATGATCCTGGTCTCGGAGTTCATGGACGTGGCCAGGAGCGCGGTCGAGGCCAGGATGGACTTCGAAGAGAGGCTCCAGGACCTCTACACCCTGAGGATGGGGGTGTCGGCCTCCGTCCTGGGGCCGGAGGAGCCGGGAGTTCCCCCGCCCGGGAGGTCTGTCGCGCTCAGGACGGGGACGAGGAGCGTCGCCGGCGTGAGGACTGCGGTGCTGCAGTTCGAGGTCCCGGAGGCGCCTGCGAGGACGCCACCTTCGGAGCCCCTGCCCCTCGTCGAGCTAGACAGGAGGACGAAGGAGTTCTGGGAGTCCCTCGCCAGGCTCGCAGAGATCGAGACCTCCCTCAGGAACCTGGGGGAGGAGATCAGGAGGGTACGGAGGCTCGTGAACGTCATGGAGCACATGCTGATCCCGAGGCTCGAGAGGACCATCAGGCTCCTTTCGATGAAGTTCGAGGAGAGGGAGAGGGAGGAGAAGACGAGGCTCAAGCACGTCAAGGCGATGCTCCAGAGGAAGAAGTGATGGAGAGGATCCTCGACGCGGAGATCAGGGCCATGAACAGGCACCTCCCCAGGAGCCGCAAGACCCTGAGGGAGCTCCTGGGGGAGGAGACGCCCCACGTCGTCCTCATGGACGGGACGGTTCACGTCTTCGACAGGAGGGAGCTGGAGTCCATAGCCAGGGAGAATCCGGACCTGGTCGACGAGCTGAGGCTCCCCATAATCATAAGCATTAGGCCCTCGCTTGGGGAGGGGGCCGCGACGATCTCCGGCAGGGCTGAGGTGGAACTTGCGACGAGGCTCCTGGGGCTGGAGGCCGAGGGCGGCACGCTCATCATCTACGCCCCGCAGGTAAAGCAGCTCAGGAAGAAGCTCCCGACAACCACGACGTACCTCTTCCTACCAAGGTAGTTCCCCGATCCAGGGGACTGTGAAGCCGTAGAGCGATATTCCTGTACCGAGGTAGAGGCCGAGGGAGTACCAGGTCCCCCACTCGCTTGCCAGGATGGGGCCTCCCCGGCCCCCGAGGTCCCCGCCCGTCCAGGAGATCTCGACCAGCATGGGAGGTGAGCTCTTATCTGAGGAGAAGACGGCATAGAGGTAGATCCAGCTTTTCCCCATGTTCGTGAGCTTGGCATATGCCACGAAATCTTCGCTCTTACCCCCTACCAGATCCACAGCCAGCGGTCGGACACCGGATTCTACCAGGGACGCCTCCACAGGCAGATCCGCTACCCCAGAGTACGTCCTAATGGTGTCGAACGGCGGCATCCCGCTGACCAGCGTCAGATTCAGAATTGCGGTATCACCTAACGCGGTGAAGTTGTTCGCTAGGATATCCGGGAAACCGTCATCGTCGAAGTCGACGTCCAGCCCCCTCAACCTCCACAGCCTGAACTGGCCGACGTCCAACGAGTAACCGGGTGGGGCGTCGTACCTCCAGAGGTGAAGGCCGGTTTTGGTGGATATGGACGTCACCATGCTGTTGTTGAACTCAAGGATGTCCGGCCATCCATCCCAGTCATAGTCGGTGGGTACGAGTATGGCCTTCCCGGACAGGTTGATCGCGAGATCGACTCCGGACGATAGGTCCACCCTCGATATGGTGGAATTCCCCAATACCAGAATCTCCGGCGATCCATCACCGTCAAAATCCATGATACCTGTGCCCTCCGGGAGGGACATGAACCCCTCGGGAGTGTCGGGTAAGGGGAGGATCCCGCTAGGAGGAGAGTACAGGAAGGCCGCACCGGTTTGATTCTCGAGGGTGAAAAAGGGGACGGAGTCGAGGACGCCCATGACGTCCGTGAGGACGAACCCCTCAACCTCCACGAGCTTCCTTTTCACCGTTTCGTTGATGGCGTAGACCGCAGTCCTTTTCGTTCCCGAAGGGTAGCTTATGGCCAAGAATACGGTATTGTTGGCCTCAAGTACGCCCATTGAGAACTCTCCCGGATAGGAGGCATTTACGGTCACGATCTGCCCGAGTATTCGTTCCAGCCCGAAACTGTAACCTTGAAGCACCACGACGTACTGAACGGCATTTCCGAGGTCCCGTATGGTGACGCTGTACACTACCAGGTAGTCCTCGCCGACGGAGACGTTCATGGCCTCGATCTCGCTCCTATCATCAGGATTAGAGGGATCTACGCTCAGCACCCGATCCGTCCCCATTGCGATGAGGCGGCCGCCGGCCCAGGCGAGTTCAGAGACCCTGAAATCCAGTTCCAGGTCCGTTTGGCTAAGGTCGTTGAGCCTGATCATCCTGAGGGTCGAAGAATCATTGCCGAAGGCGAAGGCGAAGTAGGAGAACCCGGATGCCTTGAAGGAGGTCATGGCGGTGATGTTCTCCCCTATGTAGGAGAATGCCGGATCGGGCCCTCCCCTCTGCTCGTAGGAGTAATTACCCCTGGGACCTAGGGAAAGGGGCAGGACCAGCAAAATGGCGATCATCAGGACCAGTATGATCTTCCTATCCACGGAGAAAAATGGGGAAGAGGTTTAGAAGAAAATTTCAGGTATTCCTGTGGAGCTGAATATATAAAGGCTCTTGGTGGTGAAGAGTCCTAGACCGAGGAACTGGATGTCCTTTTCCCCGAAGGAGGCCAACGGGAACAGGTAGGGAGTGATGGACTCAGAGCCGGCCCAGTAGATCCCGATGCTCTCGTAGGGCTGGCTCGACCCCTTAGTGAAGAGGCCGATGTGGTAGTAGTGGGGGCCGCCGCTCTTCTGCTCCTGGAGCACGTAGTAAAGGTCCCCACCGGGCTGGCCGTAGAGGTCCAGGCCGCACGGGGCGGTGAAGAAATTCCCTGCCTGGCCGCCGGGGATCTGCTCTTGGACCGAGTCCGTGAAGTGCTGGGCAACGCCGAAGGACCCACCCGCGTCGATCAGCATGAGATCAACCGTGTACTTATCGCTGACTTTCTGGATACCAAACTCGGGAATGCCGTTCCCGTTTAGATCCAGTATGAAGTAGTCCGTCGTGAGCGAGTACGTCACACCGTAGCTGAGCTCGTAACCGGGGTTTTGGGCACCGATGTTGTAGGCCCATATGTCGTTACCGGTCCGGAAGTCCACCATGTACAGGATCTTGGACGAGGTATCGAATGCCAGGATGTCGAATAACGAATCATCATTTGCATCGTATGCGACGAGAGTGGTCATCGTGCTTGTTGAGGAGAAGTCCCTCCTGTAGATGATACTCTGCGACTGCACGTTCAACAACAGGAGGCAGGTGGCGTCCTCGCCGTAGGCCGTGATGGGGACGTCGGCCGTACCGTCGCCGTTCACGTCCTGGGCATAGACCATCTCAACCCCGACGTAGGCGGGGGACAAGAACATGCCCATGCCTGGGAGCTCCACCATCTTAGGGCCGGAAGTGAAGAAGAAGTGTACGTATTTGTAGTGGATCTGGTAGTCCTGTGTCATGTACATCCCGGCGTCGGCGAACTCTTCGACACCATCGCCGTCGATGTCCAAGACCTCGTACGATGGACCCAAAATTACGTTGGAAATTATTCCATGGGAGACCTCATTTCCCATCCCTGAAAACAGGAAATAGTCTATCTCCATCGACAATGGCGTGAGTTGGATGGCGTTCATTGCGAGAAGGATCTCAATCCTCCCCGCGGGCAGGAAGTCGCCGACCTCGACCACGTGCTTCAAGTTGTCCATGTAGCTCGTCTGCGAACTCCTGGAAACCGTCCAAATCATGCTTAGGTCGGAGCCGCTGAAGCAGCTCAGGGTGACCGTGTGCTGGATGATCTGGGTACCCTGGTCCATCCAGGTCTCTATCAGAATCTCCATCTCACCGTCATTGTTCAGGTCGTCGAGAATGTAGTAGTTGTAGTTGCTGGTACCCATGCTGTACTGCGTGTTCGCAGACAAACCGAGGTTCGGCACCGAAAAGGTATACATGTAAAGAGTCGTTCCAATGTTGTAAATCAAGAATATCTTGCTCTTGAGGAAGCCCAGGTAGAGGTTCTGGACGTTACCAAGTTCGAGGGTCCTGGAGTGCTCCTGATACTGCTCGAGGTCCACCAGGTAGACGGTGTACACCGTCCCGTCCCTCACGTAGTACAAAAGGTAGTCCACACCGCCAACCCTGGAAACGGAGGCGAACTCGAGGTAGGCGTCCGGCACCTCCTTGGAGTATACCGGGGAAAGTGGACCGCTGTAGGTGAAGCTGTAATCTCCCTGCAACGGCATCCCAGAGAACGCAAGCGTCGCAGACAGCACTACTATGAATATTAAGCCTATGTAGGCAGCACTTCTCATTATCCAAAGTAATGTAAATTTAGCATTTAATCGTTTAATTATCAGTGAGGAGACCACTATTGATTTTGGCGATTATTGCGCTCGTCCTTTCCCTCGCGGGCATTAGGGGCGGCGGAACGAGGATGTGGGAGGTCGGGATCGGCCATCCCCTGCCGCCCCTGCCCGTCGGGGACCTGGACGGGGACGGCGGCTCCGAC
>QMSR01000078.1 GCA_003649695.1 Thermoplasmata archaeon | reverse complement strand
TCTCTCTACAGAGTGTTTAATGTTATAAGCTGAGGGTGCTGACTTGTTGTAAGTTACTACTTTACCTAGCTTATGAGTTCGTAGGTAGTTTAGACAAAACTCAAACTCTTCTACATTTATAGGGCTAGGTTTTTCTGTTATATATCCAAAATCATCTGAGTGGATTAAAGTACCACTAGGTAACACACCATACAAACCTTTATCTGTCTGCTTTAGTACAAACTCTGTTGGTTTATTAATAACTGTGTATAGTTTTCTACTATGGATAGTATCTCTCTGAATTTTAAAGTTGATTTTTAGAGCTAATGTAGCTATGAGATTAGTTAAATCGTCTTTATCTAGTAACACTATTACACCATGTAAAGTAGCTGACCTTAGTATGAAAACTCTGTACGGATACTCCTCTAGGTTAATCTCTTGAAGTGTCTCACATAGAGATTTACCTTGTTTATCTATACTAACTAGCCAATGCTCGTTCTTAGTATCTAGTTTAAGCTTGTACTTCCTAGTCTCTAGTGTGTTTAACTCTTTTTGTGTGATATTTTGCATTATGTGTCTCCTTGTGTAGGCTTTTCAAACTCTTTAGCTAGTTGGATATATCCATTAAGTACATCTTTATCTATAATAGAGAACTTATGACCTCTGTGACCTATATGTGAAGCAGGGAACTTTTCCTTAGCTTCTTCTCCTACACTTGCTGTCATTTGGTCGTCCATAATTAGTCCAGTTACCTTTTTAATTTGTGCGTTTGATGTAGCTTCCTTACCAAATAGTGAGTAGAATAATCTATAAGTCTCTTGAGGTACTGTTCTGTTACCTTTGTTAGAAAGAAAGAAAGCTAACTGTCTAATCAGTAATTGGTAGTTGCCTTTGTTCATACCGTATATCTCGTCTCCAAGTTGGTCTTTAATAGAGCTAACTCCCTCTAAAATTAAAGTGTTTAGTCTCTTACCTATAGTAGTGTCTTTAATAATAGCTCTCTTTTCATCTGTCATATAAGCTCTAGTGAACAGGGCAGTTCTGTAAGTGAGTCTATGCTCTTTATATATGTGAAGTGCATAATCAGCTATTTCTTGTAGCTCTTTGTGTGCTTCTGTAGAGTTCTCTTCAAAGATTAGATATAGCTCGTCTGCTTCTGCTTCTGATAGTTGTCTCTTTGGGCTACAAACAAAAAATCGTCTGTCTGAGGGGTCTAAATCGGGGTGAGCATTAGAGCTACCACTTTGACATGGTGAAGTATCTATCTGAACTATAGCACCTCCTTTTTTATTAATTAGCTTGTTAGATATGTTCGACCCTATCCCTTTCATCTGCTCTGTCATATCTCTCGTGGGAACTATATCTTCATAGATAGTTAGTCTATATTCCATAGTATCTCCCCAACCCGACTCAGCTAGTCTCTTATTAACAGTAGTAGCTATTCCTTTACCTATCAACTGTGAGGGTATCCCAGCCGACAATATACTCTTACCCGAACCAGCTAGTGCTACATCAGTTGTACTAAACCACATAATAATATTCATAGGCTTAGGGTGGAACATCAAATGACCGAGCCAAGCATAATACAGAGCTTCGTGTTTAGCTCCCTCTTCATCATCCTCACTTTTAGTAAAGAATGTGTGTATCTTCTTAGTTAGAACATTAGTGGGCTTATTCTCATTAGCTGTAGCATTTAGCTTATATTGGCTCTCCGTGAAGCTGTTTAGAGTCCACATTTGGTTCTCTTCATCCCAAGCTATCTTAGCTCCATAAGGTAGCTTCTTTATAACTAGCTCTGGTGCTTCTTTGAAGTCGTCTGCTGTTGCATTAGGGTATCTACCTTGCACGGCTTGTTGGTCGAGATAGAAACTGTCCCCATTAATTTTAGGTTTTAGTGTACGGCGGTTAATCTCTACATATCTCAGCTTACCGCCTACATAAGTTTTAAACAAGATGAAAGGGTTACTAGGATTAGTTGATTTATTGTCTTTAATCAAAGCTTCCCAATCCTTATCAGCATCAGCTATAGTAGAGACTTCATAAGTAGGTAGAGTAGGTAATATAGACTTGTAATAGTGCAGCTCTGTAGCTGTCGAGTTAAGCTCAAATCCCCACTCGTTCACTATAAATCGCTCCAAGAACTTGTGAACTGTAGCTGTAGTTATCAGAGAGTTCATACTTATTGTGTAAGCTATAGAGTTAAGAGTATCGTGACTAGGTTTCGGCACTAAATACACTCTTTGACCTTTGTTTCTTAGAGCTGTAGGAGTCAACGACTTAATCAGCTTGTTTCTAAACTCTTTATACTTCGGCTCGTCTAGTGTCTTATCTTTAGGCAGAGCTACATACTCAGCTACAAGCTGTGACATTTCTCTTCCTCTATAAGGCTCTTTATAATCCGAGTTACTCTTGTAGTTCTCTCTATTTCCCATAGCTTCTTTAATAACGAGTAAGCTACTATCCTCTAGTGTAATTATTGGAACACTAAAGTCAGGCTTTTCGTATGTAGCTTCGTTATGGAAGTGGCTAGTAAAAGCTATCCCGTTAGTAAGCAAATCTACATCAACAAAACCGCCTACAACTCTAGTAATAGGTAGCTCGTCTAGTGGAACATAGACTAAGTAGTGCCGTTTGTGAGGTTGGCTAGTTCTGTAGCTGAATGTGTCTTTAATCTCAGGGAACATCTGTTCCACTTTATCGCGAGCTACCTCAGAGTCAGCATCAATAACGAGCAACTGCTTATCATCAGGAGTAACTACCTGCTCTATTCTATATTTCAGGCAGTTATCATTCGGGAACTTTTTAGGGTCTAGCCCATCTTTTCTATTAGCAATAATAGGTATCTTCTTACCGCTCTCGTCTCGTCTCCATTGACCTGCGGTAAATACAGTCATTCCTTTTAACTTGTAGCTATCTACAAGACCTAAATTAGTTTGTGGCATAGTTTAATCCCTTTGAAAGGATAACTAGAGTAGTATTGCAAAGCAATAATGGCATAATAATGTCCTTATTCGGTTAGCTACACACTAGCTTTCGACGGCTCGTCGTGTGTAGCTGAATTTGTTGGATAGAATTAGCTTGAGGATATGAAGGAAGTGTCTAAGCTACTTCATATCCGCAAAATAATTCTTCTTTGAACTGTATAGCTTGTGGCTATACAGTATCGCTCTGCGATATGAAGTAGCTTAGACAGCTCAAAGAAAGATTATAATGACTAATGTTATGATTGTGCTAGGTCGTGAACGACTAAGCTAATGCTTTTGTTTACCGCATAAAAGTAAGTTAGATAATCATTATATAATAAACTTGCTTCAAAACTGCTTAAGAGGTATAACAAGATTTTTGTTTTGGCGGTCTTGCTTTTATTTAACTGCATAGGTTGATAACAAGCTCTATGTTCTGTAACAATATAACAAGATATTGGACTGTTACCTTAGCTATTAAATAAACAACTGACTAAAAAGAGTAGTTGTTTATTTTAAGAGTCAAACTTCGCTAAATCTTGTTATATTGTTATGAGATAAGAAAAACTTATGCTTAAGTTTCGCCAAGTAAACTCCTCCCTCTTCCTCTATGATAGTAGCTCGGCGAAAAAGGGAATAAAATATCTCATAACAAGATTTTTGTTATAGCCTCTTAAGGTTCGTCAAGTGTTCATAACATCTTTTTTGTTACAGATGTTACAGAAAAAATTAACTCTGTTTCATAGCAAGTTTTTTGTTATGGTAGGTAGTAGTTTATTTAAGTAGGGGTAGCCATAACACGAAAAGAATTTATATATTCTTTTTACTGTTACGAGAGTATGAAGTTTATTTAATTGAGGGTAGCCATAACAAAAATCTTGTTACTGCCCTTGTGGTGGTAGTTTGTGAGCAGTTCATTTACTGAGAGTCATTTTAAGAGCTTACAAGCACTTAAAAATCTTAGGCATACTCTGATATGGGTTAAGTGTTGTTTGTTCGTTGTGCGAGGGCAAATTTAGAGGTTTTGAGCCTTGAATACTCTATTTAAGGCTCAATGAGTTATAGCTAGACTTTAAGAGTTAAACTCTCTATGTAAGCTATATCTTCATCAGTTAATACATCACATGAAAACAGTTCTGTATTACCACTAGATAGAATTTGTTTATAGTATCTATCTGATTTGTACTTGTTCAAAAAGTGTTGCTCCAACTCATAAGCTGTCTTACCATTAGGTAACAACCACTCTTTTAAGTTACTAAAGTTTACATACTCTTCTTTCGTATATCTGTCATAGATACCATATTTCTTTAGTGTCACACCTATTTTGTATTTAGGTGTTTTATTTACTCCGTTTATCCTAAAGTAGTATAGGTAGCTAGGAGTAACTAAATCTCGGTTTTGTATCTCGGCACAACTAGGGCACCCTTTACCTGTCAAATGGTCGTTAGGCTTTTGTTCAAAGTCTGTCATAGCTCTAGTTCTCGCAGTTCAGTATCTCGCCACTCGTTTAGTTCTTGCATAGCTTCTACACTTCCGCCTAAATCGGGGTGTAGCTTCTCCATTACTTCTATCCTCTTTTCATGTATCAGTAAGTCGTACTCTAAGCAGTACCCGCTCATTGTGTCAAGTAAGAGTACACCACTAAAGTTGATTGTCTGAGCGTGAAATTTAATTCGTTCTGTGTCACGCTTATCTAGTTTTTTGCTTATGTTACCGAGTGCTCCTA
>QMSR01000077.1 GCA_003649695.1 Thermoplasmata archaeon | reverse complement strand
TCACGATCAATGTGGTCCTGACGCTGCTCTCCCTCAGGTGGGGAAGGAACGTCATCCTGCCCCTCAGGCACCTGGCGGTGATCTACCTGATCCTGTGATGGGCCCGCCCGGACTCGAACCGGGGACCTCCGCCTTGTAAGGGCGGCGTCATGACCGCCTAGACCACGGGCCCTGATCCCCGATATGGCAGGATATTAATGGCTTTAACCTCACCGCGGATAAGGTCCCATGGAGGAGGTATTCGAGAGGATCGCTGGAGCCCTCGACGCTGATTACGTGGAGTTCCGCTACCATAGGAGGATCTCGACGAGCATCAGGTATGCGAATGGGGAGTTCGAGGACTTCAGCAGGAGGGAGAAGGCGGGCGTGGGGGTAAGGGTCCTCAGGTCCGGCTCCTGGGGATTCTCCAACACGAATGACACGTCACCGGAGGCCGTCAGGGAGGCCGCCGAGAAGGCCTACAGGATGGCCGGCGCCCTGGGAGAGGGCGGGGCGAGGCTGGCGGAGGCTAGGTTCTTCCGGGGGGAGTACGTCACCCCGGGCTTCGAGGGGCTCCTCGAGGAGCCCCTGGAGGAGAAGGCCCGCTTCGTCCTCGACCTGTACAAGGTGGACAGGCCCGGGAGCGTGAAGTCCGTCACGGTAATCTACAGGGAGCTCCTGGACGAGAGGCACGTCTGGAACACCGACGGTGCAAACGCCAGGTCGAGGGAGGCCAGGCCCGAGTACATCGTGTTTGCCACGGCCATGGAGGGCGGAGAGACCTACGTTCGCTGGGACGGGAACGGCGTCTTGGGGGGCAGGGGGGACTTGCTCTCGCTGGGGGACCCGGTCGAGCTCTCCAGAACAGTTGTCTCCGAGGCCGGAGCCCTGGTCACGGCCCCGAGGCCGAGGGGGGGCAAGTACAGGTTGATCCTGTCGCCATCCATCGTCGGCCTCCTCTCCCACGAGGCCATCGGGCACACGGTGGAGGCGGACCTCGTCGAGTCGGGGAGCGCGGTCAGCGGTAAGCTAGGGCAGAGGGTTGCATCCCCCATCATAAACCTGGTGGACTCGGGCCTAGAGATGCCCGGTAGTCCCCCCGGAACCATCATCTTCGACGACGAGGGGGTGATAGCCTCTAGGACCTACGTGATCCGGGAGGGCGTCCTCAGGTCCTACCTCACGGACAGGGAGAGGGCAGCGAGGCTGGGCATCGAGCCAACGGGAAACGCGAGGGCCTGGGATCACTCCGTGCCCCCGATAGTCAGGATGAGGAACACCTACATCGAGCCCGGAGACTGGACCCTCGAGGAGCTCATTGAGGACACGGAGGAGGGATACCTCCTCGAGGGAGGTGGTGGCGGCCAGGCGGACGCCAACGCCGAGTTCTTCTTCTCCATCCAGAAGGTGAAGAGGATCGAGAAGGGGGAGATAGCGGCGACCCTGAGGGGGACCGCCATAACCGGGCAGGCCTTCGAGGTCCTGTCCTCTGCCGACGCGGCGACCAGGGAGTGGTCCATGTCCATGAACACCGGACACTGCGGGAAGATCCAGCCTGCCAAGGTAGCCGGAGGTGGGCCGTACCTCAGGGTCGTCGCCCAGCTGGCGGGGGTGAGCGGATGATCTCGGAGGCCGAGAGGATTCTGGAGAGGGTTAGGGGCCTGGGCGACCAGGTGGAGGTCATCATCCACAGGAGCAGGGGGTACAGCGCCAGGATCGAGTCAAACAGGATCCTCATGCCCTCAGCCTCCTCCGAGGAGGGAGTGGGCATCAGGGTCATAGTCTCCGGCTCCGAGGGCTTCTCCCACTCGAACAGGGTTGGCTCCTTCATGGAGGTGGCCGAGGCGGCCAGGAGGATCGCCAGGGTATCCGAGGCGAAGGGGGTGACCCTGCCGTCGGGCGGGGAGTACGTGGAGGTCCGGAACTTCGACCCGGAGCTTGAGGCCGCCGAGCCGGAGCTCGTGGTGGAGCTGGCCAGGAGGGTGCTGTCCGCGGCCTCCGAGGTATCCCACGACGTGGTGGTGGACCTGAGCACGGTGGACATCTGGGTCACGGAGTTTGCCATCGCGAACTCGGAGGGGGTCTCGGTCTCCCACTCCTCCACAGGCGTCTCCTACGCTGTGGTTGCCTTCGCTAAGAGGGGTGGAAAGGTGTCCAGCTTCGACTTCAGGCAGGAGAGCCGTTCCAGGCTCGGGGAGCTGGAGCTCGAGGACCAGGTGAGGGACCTGGCCGAGCAGGTCCTCATGTCCCTGGACACCGGGAGACTGGGGGAGTTCAGGGGCCCCATCATGCTCTCACCGGAGGCCTTCGCCGTCTTCCTGGGCTCCGTCGCCACCGCCCTGAGCGCCGACAACGTCCTCAGGGGGAGGAGCCCCCTTGCTGGGAAGCTGGGGCACAGGGCCTTCTCCGAGTCCCTGACCATCGTGGACGACGGCCTGAGGGGGGATTCGCCATCCTCCTCCCCGGCGGACAGGGAGGGGGCCCCCAGGTCCAGGAACACGCTGGTGGAGAATGGGGTCGTCAAGACGTACATGCACCGCCACTACACGGCCATGAGGATGAATGCCAGGAACACGGGGAACGCATCATCGTTCTCCACGCTTCCCGTCGTGGCCCCAACCAACATGGAGGTCCTGCCCGGGGAGGCGGGGAAGGAGGAGCTATTGGAGTCCGTTGATAGGGCCCTCTGGGTCAGCAGGCTCTCGGCGATGCCCGACCACATGGGCAACGTCAGCGGCACCGTCAAGGGTGGCTGGCTCATCGAGAAGGGGGAGTGGGTGAGGCCCGTCAGGGAGGTCCAGATCTCCGGGAACGTCTTCGAGGCCCTCAGGAACGTCCTAGGGGTGTCGAGGGAGAGGAGGAGGGTCTCGACCCACCTACTCCCCTTCGTGCTCCTCGAGGGTCTCAGCGTAACCGGCTAGGAGGTCATCTAGGGCCTCCGGCGTGCCCTTCAGGATCACGAGGTCCCCCTGCCTGAGGGTGAATGAGGGCTCGGGTGCGTAGTGCCACTCCCCTCCCCTCTTAACCCCCAGGGGGACCACCGAGAACCTCTCCTCCAGCTGGTCCACGCTCATCTCGGGCCCGGTCCAGCGGGCGTAGAGGGTCCACTCGTCGGCCTCCCTGGAGATTGACCGGAGGACCTCGTGGGCGACCATCCCGCTCAGGACGGTCTCCGCGATCCTCACGGAGGCATCTGCTATCTGCTCCAGCGCGTTTGCTATGCCCACGATGACCAGTGCCTGGTCCTCGTTTCCCGTCTCTATGGCCCTCCTAATAGCCTGCCTGGAGACCTCCTCCGCCAGCTCGTCCACCACCTCCTCGATCTCCATGATTTCCCTAGCCACGTCCCTAAGGTTGTAGATGGCCGAGGTGAAGGCTAAATCGACGGCCAGGAGGGCGAGTTCCCTCAGGCGCTTGATCTCCTCCTTCACCCCTCCTCACCCAACCCCTTTTTGAGGGACTCGACGCCGTCCTCCGGGCCGGAGACCACCATGAGGTCCCCAGGCTCCACCAGGACCTCATCGTCGGGCTCCATGATCCACCTCCTCCTCTTCCTCAGTGCCAGGAGCCTGAGGCCGTGGTCCTCGACCCTGAGGGAGCCGACGGTCCTGGGAGGGGCCTCCCTGGGGTAGAGGACGAGGGATATGGTGTCCTCCGGGGTTATCAGGGCCTCCATGAGGGGGATCCTCGCCTCGACGGGATACTTTAGGAGCTTCGCTATGTCTCCGGCAGCGTTGGAGATGTCCTCAGCGGCCTCCGCGATCTCCAGGATCGGGAGGAGGCTTTCGGCGTCCTCCTCCGTCCTCACCGCGATCATGGCCAGCTTCTTCACCTCGACCATGAGCCTGTCCATCTTCTCCTCCAGCTCGAAGACGTGCCTCGCCATCTCCCTGGAGTTGAACAGGATGCTGGTCAGGGCCAGGTCCACCATGTACTCCGATGTATCCTTCATCTCCAGCAGAAGATCCCTCAAGGGCCTCCTGGACATCCTATTCGCCCCTTACATTCCCACTCATTTTTTACATTTAGCACGCACACCGACGCCCTTAATTCCCCGTCCGGGGTGGAAGGGACATGAAGTCTGTGAAGAGGAGGGTGCTGAGGTCCATGAGCGGGTACAGGAGGTTCCTCAGGTCCCTGAGCAGGGAGATATCGCTGGTGGGCATCTGCATGTGATCAGGCCTCCCTGCTCACCGAGAACTTCGCCAGCTCGACCAGGAACTCCCTGACGAAGTCGTCCATCCACGCCTTCTCGACCGCCTCGATGGCCTCCCGAAGGTGCTGCTCCTCCAGCTCCCTTGAGAACTCAAGGGCGCCGGTCTCCCTCACGATCCTCCTGACGGCCTCCAGCTCCTCCCTGGTGATGCCCTTCTTGCCAAGGGCGGCCAGGAGGACTTCTCTCTCGCCCTCACCGGCCCTGCGAAGGGCCTCGACCACCAAGACGGTCCTCTTCCCCTCCTCCAGGTCCGAGGTCGCGGGCTTTCCTATGACCTCCTCCTCCCCGTAGAGGCCCAGGTAGTCGTCGTGCAGCTGGAAAGCTATTCCGGCGCTGGCCCCGTACCTGGTTAGGGCCTCCATGAGGTCCTGGTCGGCCCCTGCCAGGGTCGCTCCGAGCAGCAGGGGGCCTATGAAGGTGTACATGGAGGTCTTGAGGAGGTGTGTCTTGAGGACGTAATCCACGTCCGCCTCCACGTGCGGGCCCAAGAG
>QMSR01000076.1 GCA_003649695.1 Thermoplasmata archaeon | reverse complement strand
TTATTACGCCAAGAAAGGGACAATCTTTCACGGGAGAATGTGGACCTGCAGACTAAAGTGGCCGATCTGGGAAATAAGATACAGGAAGAGCAGATAAGATCTGACGTTCGCGCCCATCAGATCAACATAGAGGCAGAAAGGAAAATTCTTGAGTTCAAGGTTAGCCTTTGGCGCCGCCTCTCTCCTGACTTAGAGGATTTAATTAATAATGATTTAAAGGAAGAAGATTATGCTACTCCCGAACGGGGACGCCGGCTTTACCGCCGGATCATGGACCTGATCAGAATCCTTAAGGAATCGGAAGTGATTCCTACCTCGAAGACAACTCAGGGAGCTTAAGCATGAGGCCCTCCATTGGTATCGATTTTGGGACTACAAACACCCGCTTGGCTTATTTCGATGGGCGTCAGGTTCGCCTTCTCACCGAACCGCAGTCTTCATCGCCTTTTATTCCTAGTGCCATCGCCTACCAACAGGGGCAGCCGTTAGCTTCCGGCGGGCAGGCTAAAGAGCGCCATGGTGATATGGCAATAACTTCTCTTAAATGGCTGTTGGCCGAAGACAAGGTTATAGATGTGGGCCATCCGAGGCATGGGAAGGAACCTATTGAGGTGGTGACTGATTATGTGGGTTATCTGCGGCAAGTGCTGACTGACCAAAGAGTAGACATCAAGGGCCTAAAGGTGGCGCTTACTGTTCCAGTAAACTATCCTCTCAAGGCTCGGAGGGCTTTGTTGGAAGCCTTCAACCAAGGTGGCTTGCCAATAGCGAACCTATACCCTGAACCGGTGGCGGCCCTATATGCAGTGGCCAGCATCCAACATCGAGAAGGAGTTTCCGCCATCATGGATTGGGGGGGTGGGACCCTGGATTTGGCCTGTTTGAAGGTCAAAGACAATAAGGCTTACGTGTTAAGCAGCACCGGTCTTAAAGAGGGGGGTGACGATTTTGACGAATGGATCGCCCGTGAAGCTTTGGAGGACTTTCTCAGGCAACACCCCAAATTGGAGGCTGATCGCCAGCTCATATGGAAAAATAAGAATTTGGGACTCCGTTCGCGGTCGGAAAAGAGAAAATGCGAGTATCTCAACAATCCTACTCTTCGTTGGGATAACTTCGTAGGACAATATGACTTGGAATATCGAATAGAGACCTCTCGATTCGAGGAGCGTTTGCGTTCACCTGTAAGTAAGGCGTTGCGGCTTTTTTCACAGATGATTCAAGAAAGCGGCGAATCTGAACGCCTGATTGAGCCGGTAGTCCTTTCAGGTGGGACACGCAACCTGGACTTTATCCGTTGCAGTTTTCAAAATGAATTTGGCCAGCGTCTTCAGGATGAACTGCCTCAAGCGGATTACTTCAGGGATTTAGAAAGACACCGGATTGATTCGGCGACAGCTATTGGTGCTGCGCTTCTTCAGGCCATCGACAGCCACCCCGTGTGTTCCAGAGCTATTGGCATCCGATTGGCGGATGATCGCCAAACTGCCAGCACCGACCTTTTTTGGCCCATTTTCAAACGAGGGGATAAAATCGATCCCATTAGCAAAGTAACCATGGAGTTTTTTGTAACCAATCCTTCTTCCGGAGTAGCGCGACTCCTCATCTGCGACCAACTTGAACCGGAAATAGAGCCTGCCGGTCGGTTACGGAAATTTTTCCCCGTACCCATTGACCGCCGCGAGTCGAGAATTTACCTAACTTTCCGGATTACCGAAGGTCTGCTACTGGAAGTCACCGTCCAGGGAGCGTTAGCCAAGGTCGATCCTGAAAATACTCGCACCTATGTAGCCGATCTGGCGCTAGGCTTTGAATTACCTCCGATTTCTTGAGAAAGTGTCATGCTATCAAATCTCAAAGTTCGATCCAACCTTATTGAAAATTGTAGCACTCCAGAGTGTTACCAGATCAACCGCCATCCGGGTGTAGCTCCCTTGGCTCGGCTTTCGGCACGTGATCTTCATGAATTATCCGAACTTAACCCTTTTTGGCCTAATTATTTCGACAAACGAAACATAGAGTTACGACCTCACGGCCTTCCCACGGACGAGCAGTGCCAGCAATGGGAAAGTTATCTCTTCTATGGCGATAAAACAATTTCCCTTACTCTGGAGGACAGGGGGGCTGAGTGTTGGCTTAGCGCAGCTCGTGATCTCTGTTCTAACTGGCCAGAATTCAAAGCGCATTTAAACCTTGAAATTGGCTTGGAATGCCTTTGTGTTCTTATAGCCTTGAACGAACATCCTCAAGTTAAAGGGAAAACCGAACGCCTTACAGTTTCAGAGCTGGATGTGTTAGCCGATATTAAAGAAGACCTACTTAATTTTTTTCACGATAGCCACATCGAGATAGATATCATTTATCAGCGCACTCGCCAAGTTCTGGGACTAATTGAATAAGCCGGAGGACAGCCATGGCCATTGATCCCATTCAGATATCCCAACTAATTAAGAACCGCTTTCTTTCTTATCTTAAGACCACCTTTGCGGTGTCTGAGAGGTATAGCGATCTTGGTAACAGGCTAAAGGAACTCCTCAGTCAGGAATCACAATTTTTCAGGGGGCCATATCTCCAAGGACTACCGCCGTACCAAACCGATCAATCCTTGGCGGAACTCGTTCAAGCAAAAATATTGCCTCCCGAAATTCTACAAATTCCTTTTTTTGACGACAACCAGTGCCCTCTCTATAGACATCAAGTGGAGACCATTCGTCTCCTTCGTAATCAGGAAAACGTCATCCTGGCAAGTGGCACAGGCAGCGGTAAAACCCTTGCTTTTTTAATTCCAATCTTAGCTGAAATTCTGGAGGATCCGCAACCGGGCATTCATGCTCTACTGCTCTATCCGATGAACGCATTGGTGAACGATCAACTTAAACTTCTAAGGCGACTATTGGATGGGCATTCTCAGATCCGATTTGGTCGTTACATCAACAAAGAAGTGACCCCTGAAAAAGAGCGTGAGGCCAGGAGACTCCATCCCGATGCACCGCCAAACGAGGCGGTCTCCCGAGAAGTTTTCCGGGAAAGATCGCCTCATATTTTAATCACCAACTATTCCATGTTGGAGTACCTCCTCTTGCGTCCTAAAGATTCTCCGCTTTTCCAAGGCCCTTGGCGCTTTATTGTTGTGGATGAGGCCCACACCTATACGGGAGCCAAAGGTAGCGAAGTTGCCTTTCTCCTGAGGCGTTTACGGAACCGGGTCAAGGCTCCTTCTGAAGCACTGCCTCAATATGTGGCCACTAGCGCCACTCTGGGTGAGGCTGACGACAAGACTCTGACTAAAATAGCCAGTTTTGGGAAGAAGTTCTTCGGCGCCGAGTTCGATAATCATAACGTTATCCGGGAAGTTACCACCCATGCCCCCCTTGGAAACCAAATGGTTGAGTTGCCACCGTCTCTTTATAGTGATCTCATTTTAAAAGAAGCGCTTGAGAAAAATAAATGGTCTCCAAAATTATCCAATCTGCTGCAACGGCTTGGGTTTTCGACAAAAACGGTCCAAAAGGCTGAAAGTTTAGCACAGACTGACTTTCCTGGGGCCCTTTACTTAGTTTTCTCTCATGATGCCCGGGTTCAAAAATTGCGGCAAGCAGTTGAACTGGTGCCGGATTTGCCCAGTGCCGCTGCGCAGGTTATAGGAACTGAACAGGACGTCAAAGCCCTTATCAGTATGGTACGGCTCTTTAGCCTAGCCCGCATGCCAGGTACAGAAGCCCGCCTAGTGCCTTGTCGGTACCACTTCTTTGTTAAAGGACTCAATGGGGTCTTGGCAAGCTTCTCCCCTCAGATGATAGCAGGGACCTTATCCCAGCCTTACCCATCATTGGATCCAGCAATTACGGATCCTGAAACCGGGGGCAAGACTTTGCAGCTCTACTTTTGTCGTAAATGCCGGCAGCCTTATCTTTTTGGCTATGCCACTTCGGGGTACCTTAGGCCCCTTGGTTCACCACTTGAAGAACGAGGCGTGCCATGGTTTCTGGCCTGGGATTTGCCTGAGGAGGGATTCCCCGAGGAGGATGCTGATATCTCAGAAGATACCAGAGAACCTTATCCTCGCGTTGGTTGGTGTACAAAGTGTGGGTGCCATTGGCCAGTGGGAAACAAGTCCTGCGGGTGCCCCGAGGACCATACAATTATATTATGGCAACTGTCCCAAGGGAACGAGACTCTTCCCAAATGCCCAGTATGCGGAGGCCGGGGTACCGTAACGCCTCTGGTATCTGAAGCCGAAGCCGCACAGGCTGTAATAAGCCAAGCCACTTACGATTGTCTGCCGCCCTCTCGGGATGATAGAGCCTTACGATATCCTGGTCGGGGACGCAAGCTGCTCATTTTTTCGGATTCCCGACAGAAAGCGGCCCGGTTTGCCCCATATTTAGAGGCAACTCGTGATCCTTTGGCTATTCGTTGGCTTATCTATCAAGCCCTGCGGGAGGCTGAAGCAATCAAAAAAGGAATTACGGCAGCTACTCTTCTTGATTATATGCAACGTCTTGCAGAAGATTTCGGCCTTTTCCACTTAGATGATGAGGAGGTTCTTACCAATTTTAAGCGAAGCCTGGTACAGGAATTTTGTCTACCTATCAATCGGCGGAGTTCCTTGGAATCCTATGCCTTAGTGAGGGTCACTAGTGATCTAACCTCGTTTTTTAAGATACCCGAAATGCTTAATCGCTATGGTTTAGGCGAGGAGGAAGCCACTTCACTTTTCCACTTTTTCCT
>QMSR01000075.1 GCA_003649695.1 Thermoplasmata archaeon | reverse complement strand
TGTACGGCCTGGTAATCTTCCTGGGGATCCTCGTCCTGAAGTTCGTCTCCGAGAGCCTTGTCTCGGACTTCTTCGTCTTCCTCACCATAACCCTATCGGCGGTGGCCTTCGAGAGCCTCTGGCACTACCTCATGGCCACTAGGGACCTACTCAGGCCCACGTCCCTCGCCGCCACCCTGGTCAGGGAGCTCCCCATCGAGGATATGCTGGAGGAGTACCGCATGGACAGGGTCTCTAGGGATCACTTCTCGGTCATTGAGTCCTTCGTCCACGGTGTGGTGGCCAAGGGGGACTTGAAGACGCTGGCCTTGGTCATGAACAGGCTGAACGCGAAGATCAAGAACTCCCGTTTCTGGGAGAGGCCCATGGGCTACAGGGAGCTCTCCTCCATACTCAGGAACTTCTCCTCCAGGTTCCTGAGGATGTTCCTTTATGCCTCGACATTCGACAACCCCCCGGTGATGTCCTTCATAGTCATGAGCTACCAGAGGGTCGCGGAGCAGGTCCTCTCCAGGAGTAAACACCCAGGCTGGACGAGGAGGGAGAGACTCCTCCTGGCGGACCTCGCCCTCGGCACCCTCTGTCGGATGCTCGAGAGCGGCAGAAAGCACGGCAGCGTCAGGGAGCAGATCCTCTCCTCCATGAACGCCCTCAGGGAGATGATCGGGGAGAGGCCGATCGAGGATCCCGACTCCTTCTGCGCATTCATGAAGAGGCCCTAATATCTCTAAGTCGGACGGAAAACGTATTGCGCTGGTTGGGACTCCTCGACGAGGGGGCGTCAGGATAGGTCGAACTTCCTGAGGAGCTCCGAATCCCTGGTGAGGGGGTTTGCCCTGCTGGGCGACCATTATCGTCTTCCCGAAGAGGCGTACATGGGATCCTGCGGAGAGTTATGACCGAATCAAGGGGACTCCTGAAGGGTCAGGGTCCCCTCTGGGCCTTTCTGAGCAGGGCGAAGACCCCGATGAAGAGGAGGAACAGGATCAGGGAGGCGCCCCAGGCGGCCTCCTGCCTGGCCGGGAAGGGTGAGGCCGCGAATCGGTAGATGAGGAGCTGGACGGAGCTCGTGGGCCTCCCCAGGCCCAGGTAGCCGATCTCCCCGGAGCCCCCGATGGTGAAGAGGAGCGGTGCCGTCTCGCCGACGGACTTGGCGACGGCCATCAGGAGGGCGGTTATCAAGCCCCTCCTAGCGGCCCTCAGCATGACGAGGAAGAGGACCTTGGCCCTGTCCAGGCCGAGGGCGTAGCCAGCTTCCTTGAAGTCCACGGGGACAGCGTCCAGCGCCTCCCTGACGTGGGTGGTCACGTAGGGCAGCATGACGAGGGATAGGGCTACGCCCCCTGCTAGGGCCGAGAAGCGGCCCATGGGGACGACCAGCACCAGGTAGACGAACATGCTGGTAACCACGGTCGGGATCTCCAGCAGGAGGTTCGTCGCAGGCATGAGGATTCTAGAAATCGCCGACTGGGGAAACTCATGAAGGTAGACTCCGGCTAGGAAGGAGAGTGGGAAGCCTATGAGCATGGAGATCAGCAGGAGGGCGATGGTCCCCGAGATTGCGGGGCCGATCCCCCCGATCTCGCCGGTGCTCGGGTCTCCCGGTGCCCTCCAGAGGAAGGAGGGACCGGCGTGGATCAGGGCCTTGGTGCCGTTATAGAGGACCGCCCCGGTGATGTGCGCGATGGGGAGAATGCCCACCAGGGCCAGGGAGGTTATCACAGAGAGGAAGACGGCGTTCTTCAACCTCCTCATATCCGCCATTTGATGCTCCACCTCCTGGCGAGCCAGAGGCCGAGGACCGCGATGGCGGTGGAGATCCCCATGAGGATCAGGGCTGAGCCGTAGAGGGCGCTGGGCATGAGTCGGTACAGGAAGGCGTTCCCGAACTGGTTTGCTATGAGTGAGGAGATCGTGTACCCGGGCCTGAAGGGCGAGATGGAGATCCCCATGGTGTTCCCCACGACCATGGAGACCGCCACAGTCTCCCCGGCCGCCCTGCCCAGGCCGAGGACCACGGCGACCGCGATGGAGGACTTCACCATCCTCAGGAGGACGAGGATCGCCTCGGCCCTCGTGGTGCCCAGGGCGTAGAGCCCTTCCCGGTACTCCCTCGGTATGGAGGAGTATGCGTCCTTGATGATGGCGGTCATGTAGGGGGTGATCATGATTGCAAGGAGGACCCCGGCCGTGAGTATCGTGTTCCCGGTCTTGGGCTCCTCCGAGAACAGCGGAAACCAACCCAATGACCCGTGCAGGGGGCACATGACGTATCTGAGGAGGAAGGGACCGAGGTAGGTGAGCCCCCAGAGGCCGTAGAGGACCGTCGGGAGCAGAGCCATCATGAGGATCGCGCCCTCGAGCACAGTTCTGATCTTCCTAGGGGCCATCTCGACAACGAACACGGAGAGTGAGACGGACACGGGGAGGGCGAGGGCGACGGCGATGGCGGAGGTGTAGAGGGTCCCCAGGAGGGCAGCGGC
Organism: Thermoplasmata archaeon; assembly: GCA_003649695.1. Taxonomy (GTDB): domain Archaea; phylum Thermoplasmatota; class Thermoplasmata; order Thermoplasmatales; family B87-G9; genus B87-G9. Next base: position 2,270 of record QMSR01000075.1, on the reverse strand, counting down.
TATCCCGTAGTACTCCTCACCCCCCTCGGAGGCGATCCAGCCGCTGTCTAGGATGAAGGACAGTCCCTCCCTGCTCAGGACCGGGACGGACTTGTAGGTCAGGAAGAGGATCATGGCCCCCAGGACGAGGAGGATGAGCAGCGCAGCGCTGGCCAGCACGGGACGAAGCCAATCCCTCATTCAAGCACCTCCTCCCAGAACCAGTCGGGGATTGGCGCATACCCGGGCACCGTCGTACCCTCCTCCCTTATCCACGAGAGCCACTGGAGGATCCTCCCATCGCCGCGGTAGAAGACTAGGTGACTCCACCCGACGAGCGGGTAACCGGAGCTGAACGCCGTTTCCAGGAGCACGTCCACGTCGCCGTCCCAGTCGTCCTCGGGGCCGCGATCGAGGATCCTCAGGGCGGAGTCGGCCACCTCCACGAGCCCCTCGACCGTCGGAACCGTGAAGTCCCCACTTTTTCCGGAGAGCTCGGCAATGGGCATGTTAAGCTGCAGGGCGAAGGACCATTCCACGTAGCCCAGCGAGAACTGGTTCTCCATCACCAGCTGGGAGACGCCCAGGTTTCCCTGCCCTCCTAGGCCCCTTCCAAGCTCGTCGACTGGCCATCGGACGAGCTTCCCCCTGCCCACGCTCCTCCTCCACTCCTCCGAGGAGAGGCTCAGAAAGGAGGTGAATAGGAAAGTGGTGCCGCTGCTGTCGGAGCGGTGGACGAGGAGTATCTCGCGGTGCGGGAGAACACCCCTGAGCCCCGGGTTTAGGGCGAGAATCCTCTCGTCATCCCAGTATCGGATGTAGCCCATGTACATCCCCGCCAGGACGCTTCCGTTGAGCCTCAAGCGGTCCACGCCAGGTAGGTTGTACGTGACGACCACAGCCCCGAGGATGAAGGGGAACTCCACGAGGTCCCCCCTCTCCTTGAGCCTCGCCCAGAGCTCAGAGGACAGGGGTGGATCCGTGCAGATGAAGTCGACGACTCCCGCAGAGAGGTCGCTCTGCCCTCCACCGCTGCCCTTTCCTACGTATTCGACCTTGAAGGGGAAACCCGCATTGTTGAAGGAGCTCATCCAGGCCTCAAGCTGGGCCTGTGGAAAGGTTGCGCCGCTTCCCACCAGGACCCCGGAAGGGGCGATTAAGTAGGGGTGGACGAGGTAGGCCAGGGCCACGAGGACCGTCAACCAACCCCTCCACCCCATTCCAAGGCCTCTTCCCCTCGCATAATTTAATAAGAAATTATGTAGAAATATATATTCGGATGAAGACATATATAAGGAAAGTGCAGGTCGTTGGGGGGAGCACTCACGTGGTTGCCCTTCCCAAGGAGTGGGCGAGGAGGGTCGAGCTGGGCAGGGGCTCCGAGGTCCTGATCCAGGAGCTCCCCGATGGGACCTTGAGGATCCTGGCCGGCGAGGCCGCCATCCCCTCGGCGCAGGTCGATGTCGGAGGCATGCAGAGGGATCAGATACTGAGAATCCTCATAGGCCTCTACTTGCAGGGTGTCTCCAGGATCAGGGTTGTCACAGAGGAGGTCATGCCCCTGGAGGTCCGTCGGGCGGTCCGGGAGTTCTCCAGGAGGGTCATGGGGATGGAGGTGGTGGAGGAGGGCAGGAACTACGCGATTCTCATGGACCTTTCCTCCCCCGAGACCCTTCCCTTCGGCGAGGGGATTCGGAGGATGGTGGACATAGCCAACGCAATGATACTAGATGCGGCCGACGCAGTCGAGGACGGGGAAAGGGTCTTGGCGGAGGACGTGATCGAGAGGGACGACGAGTTGGATAGACTATACTGGTTCCTGAGGAGGAAGGCGACCATCGAGATCGCCAGGTGCTGCAAGCCCGGCCCCATCGAGGACCTCCTGGTCGCCAGGACCCTGGAGAGGATCGGGGACCACGCGGCGAGGATCTGCTACTCCATGCTGGAGGAGGGGGGAAGCGTCTCGGAGGATCTCATTACTGCGCTGAGGAACTCCTCCTTCGAGCTCCTAGAAGCTTCCGACTCCTACCTCGGGGGCTCCTTCCAGAAGGCCAACGAACAGCTAGCCAGGCTCAAGGAGACGGTCGCGAAGCTCAGGGGCGTGAGGAGCTTCGCCAGCGCGCTGGAGTACGTGGTCCAGGACTCCACCATAAGGATTCTCCTCTACACCTCCGATCTCGACGAACTGGCAATCGATAGATCTTCAAAGAAATATATAGGGAAATAGAAGATATGATTTTTATAGATAGAGGATCGAGAGACGTGGAGCCGGAGCTCGAGATAAGGTCCCT
>QMSR01000074.1 GCA_003649695.1 Thermoplasmata archaeon | reverse complement strand
ACTACATCGCGGAGGCCAGGGCGGGGGAGGTCCTGGGCGGGGAATTCAGGGTCCTGAAGAGGCTCAAGGGCAGGGACCTGGTCGGGAAGAAGTACGAGCCCCCCTTCCCCTACCTGAGGCCCAAGAAGGGGCACTACGTGGTGGCGGCCGACTTCGTCTCCTCCGAGGAGGGTACGGGGATCGTGCACATCGCCCCCGCCTTCGGTGAGGACGACTTCGAGTTGGGCAAAAGGGAGGGGGTGGACTTCTTCAAGCCCGTGGACGAGGAGGGCAGGTTCACGGACGAGGTCCCACCCGTCGCCGGCATGTTCTTCAAGGACGCCGACAGGGTCCTCATAGAGATCCTCGAGGAGGAGGGTAAGATATACAGCCTGGGGACCTACAGGCACAACTACCCCTTCTGCTGGAGGTGTGGGACGCCCCTCATGTACTACGCCATAGACACCTGGTACATCAGGACGAGCAAGCTCAGGGACCTCTTCATGGAGCTGAACTCCAGGGTGAACTGGGTCCCCGGGCACGTCCGCGAGGGCAGGTTCGGCTCCTTCCTCAGGGAGCTCAAGGACTGGGCCCTGTCCAGGAACCGCTTCTGGGGAACCCCGCTCCCCGTCTGGGTCTGCGAGGAGGGGCACGTCCACGTGGTGGGCTCGGTGGAGGAGCTGAGGTCCATGGCCCTGGACCCGGTGCCCGAGGACCTTGACCTCCACAGGCCCTGGGTGGACCGCATCAGGCTCAGGTGCCCCGTCTGCGGGAAGCCCATGGTCAGGGAGCCCTACACCATAGATGTATGGTTCGACTCGGGCGCCGCCACCTTCGCCCAGTTCCACTACCCCTTCGAGAACGAGGAGGAGTTCCGCGAGGCGTACCCGGTGGACTTCATCTCGGAGGGCATCGACCAGACCAGGGGCTGGTTCTACTCCCTCCTGGCGGTGAACGGGATGCTCTTCGAGAGGGAGCCCTACAGGAACGTCCTCGTCATAGGCCTGGTCCTGGACGAGAAGGGGGAGAAGATGAGCAAGAGCAAGGGGAACGTGGTGGACCCGGTCCCCCTCCTGGAGGAGGTGGGGGCAGACCCCCTCAGGCTCTACATGCTCTCGACCCCGGCCTGGAGGGACCTCAGGTTCTCGACCAGGGGGATCGAGGAGCTCAGGAGGAGGGTGTTGGATACCCTATGGAACGTCTATAAGTTCTTCTCCAACAACGCAAACCTGGACGGGTTCGAGCCGGACAGCGGCGAGCCGGGCGAAAACCCGCTGGACAGGTGGATTCTCTCAAGGCTCTCCTGGCTAGCGTCGGAGTTCAACAGGGGCTTCGAGAGCCTCTCCATCCACAGGGGACCCGCCGCCCTCCCCCAGTTCGTGGACGACCTGAGCAACTGGTACCTCAGGCTCTCGAGGAGGAGGTTCTGGAGGGAGGGGATGGACGAGGACAAGCTCTCCGCCTACCGCACCCTGTACAGGGTGCTCGTGCACCTTGCCAGGCTCCTGGCGCCCGTCACCCCCTTCACGGCCGAGATGCTGCACAGGAGGCTGACCGGAGAGAGCGTGTTCCTGAGCGAGTACCCGCAGCCGGGGCCCAGGGACGAGGAGCTGGAGTCCCAGTTCGCCGAGATGAAGGCCATCGTGGAGGCGGGCAGGAGGGCGAGGCAGAGGGCGGGAATCAAGGCCAGGATCCCGCTGCTGGAGGCCATCGTCGTGGGGGCGAGGCTCCCGGAGGAGCTGGCGGAGCTGGCGAGGATGGAGCTCAACGTCAAGGAACTCAGGTTCGAGGATGAGGGACCAAGGGTCAGGAGGGTCAGGCTGAACCTCCCCAGGGCCGCCCCGAGGCTGAGGGAGAGGACCCCGGAGGCCGCGAGGCTGGTCGAGGAGCTGGGGGAGAAGGCCCTAGCCATGGCCGAGAGGGGAGAGCTGGAGGTCGGTGGGGTCAGCCTGGGGCCCGAGGACCTCCTCGTAGTGGAGGAGGTGGATCCGGAGTACGTCAGGGAGGAGGCCGAGGGGGTCGAGGTGTACCTTAGGAGGACCCTGACAAGGGAGCTCAGGCTAGAGGGCCTGGCCAGGGACATCGTCAGGAGGATCCAGGTCATGAGGAAGGAGCTCGACCTGGAGTACGACAGGAGGATCAGGACCTGGGTCCTCGGGGACGAGGAGGTCTCCGAGGCCCTGAGGGTGCACGGCGACTACATCGCCGGGGAGACTCTCAGCGTGGAGCTCAGCGAGGCCCCGGGCAGGGGCTACCACAGGGTCTGGGAGGTAGACGGCAAAAGGGTGGAGATATGGATAGAGCCGACCTGATAGACGCGGCGTGCATCGGGCTGGGCATCGCCCTCCTCCTGTTCCAGACCGTCGAGGGGGAGGGCTACCTCTTCTCCTCCCTCTGGGCCCCCTTCCTCATGCTCGCCCTGGGCGCCATAGTCATCTTCCGCTCCGGGGAGATCTTCGTTGAGAGCTCCGTCTCCCTGGCGTCGAGGCTCGGCATCTCGCAGACCACCGTGGGGTTCACCCTGGTGGCCATCTCCACCTCCCTCCCCGAGATCCTCGTCTCCCCTATTGCATCGCATCTGGGATCCCCCTCCATCTCCGTCGGAAACGTCCTCGGGGCCAACATCGCGGACCTGACGCTGGTCCTGGGGGCGGGCCTCCTGGCCGGCGGGAGGATCCTCACCGAGGACAGGTCCACCAGGGACGTCCTCCTCTTCATCCTCGTCGCCGCCCTCATGATACCCTTCCTCATCGACGGCACCTTCACCAAGTTCGAGGCGGCGATCATGTTCGCCCTCTACGCGGCGTACTGGGCCCTGACGACCAGGAAGGGGGGAGAGGTCCCGGGGGAGGCGAGGGTCAGTCCGTGGCTCTTCCTCCCCAGCTCCCTGGCCATCTTCGGCTCCTCGAGGGTACTGGTCTCCGCCGTCAGGGGCATCTCCTTCCAGACCGGCCTCTCCCAGCTCTCGCTGGCCGCGACCCTGGTCTCCCTCATGACGACGCTCCCGGAGCTGGTGACCAGCTACCTGGCCGCGAGGAAGGGGTACGGCGGCCTGGCGCTGGGGAACGCCGTGGGCTCGGGGATCGCCAACGCGTGCCTGGGGCTCACCCTGGCCACCCTGTTCGGCCCCGTGTCCTGGTCCCCCAGGCCCTGGATGCTCCTCCTGCACCTCCTCGTGGGCCTCACAGTCCTCCTCCTGACCAAGCTAGGGGCCCTCAACAGGAGGGCTGGCGTCGCCCTCCTCCTCCTCTACCTGGGGTTCGCGGTGGCGGTGTACCTGCGATGAGGGAGCTCGGCCTGCTGGACGGTATCATGATGGGCGCCGGGGGGATGGTGGGGGCGGCCATCTTCGCCTACTCTGGCCTGACCGTCTCGGAGGCCGGCTACGGGGCCCTCCTCTCCTGGGGCCTGGCGGCGGCCCTCATGGCCACCATCGCCATCCTCTACTCCGAGCTCGCCCTGAGGCACCCGGAGGAGGGAGCGGTGGCCCTCTTCCCCTACAGGGCCTTCGGGGGGAGGGTCGGCGCGTTCCTCTCGGTGCTCGAGGGACTCGGCTACTACCTGGGGTGCCTGATCGGGATCGCCGTCTCCGCCATCGTGATGCCGCAGATCCTCGGCTTCGGGCACTGGGTCCCCCAGCTCGCAATCCTGGCATCAACGGCCATCGCGCTGGCCGGGATCAGGCCCGCGAGCAGGGCGAACCTGGCCATGTCCCTGTTCATGATGGCGGCGCTGGCCGCCCTCGCCTCGGTCGAGGTAGCGAAGGGCGGAGCCCGGCAGGTCCTCGATCTGGCGAGGGGTGTGGAGCTCGTCCCGGTCGCGATGCTGGGCTACGGGGCCTGGACGGCCATAGTGTCCGCGGCGGGGGCCTTCTCGGACCCCAGGAGGACCGTGCCCAGGGCGGTCCTGGCCTCCATAGCCCTCACGGCCGCCTTCTACCTCCTCGTAGTGGCCGGAGTGGCGAGGACCGTCCCGCCCGGCGAGGTCGGCCTGGGCGCGATCGCCGAGGCGGCCAGCGTGGCCCTCGGCCGGTGGGCCAGGGGCCTGGTCGCGTCGATCGCGGTGGTCTCCATACTGACCACCATGCTCGTCCTCAACCTCGCCTCCGCCCTGGCCCTCTCGGCGCTGGCCGAGCACGGGGCCCTGCCCGGGGCGCTGAGGAGGAGCTTCAGGGGTAGCCCGACGATCCCCGTGGCCGTGACGGGGCTCCTGGCCCTCCTCTTCTCCTCGAGACCCGATCTCTTCTACGCCCTCACCCTAGTGGGGGCCATCGCCGGCACGGGACTCCCGTACCTGGTGAACGTGCTGGCGCACATGAGGGAGTTCTCGGGGGGAAAGAGCCCCATCCTCGGGAGGGCGAGGATTCCCGTCTCCGCCCTCTCCCTCCTGGCCCTGGTCCTCCTGGAGGCCAACCTGGGGCTGGAGGAGGCGTGGGGGTCCGCGGCGGCCCTGCTCGCCCTGGTACTCCTGTCCTGGATCCTCAGCCGTAGATGGAGACACGATACTTGTCCTTCTTCACCCTCTCAGCCATCTTCTTGATCTCGCTCAGCTTGGCCTCTATGGCCTGGGCCTCCTTGAGCAGGGGCTCGAGCTCGATGCCCATGTTGAGCATGAGGTTCAGGACCTCGAGGATCCTCGCCGCGGCTCTGGCGTCCGGCAGGTTCGGGTTCGCGTCCGCCAGGAGGACCATCACGTCCAGGCCCCTCTTCCTCCCCTCCAGGAGGAGGTAGCCCGCCATGCCGGAGATGAGCCCCTCCCCGAAGCTCTGAACCTTGTCCGAGTAAGCCTT
>QMSR01000073.1 GCA_003649695.1 Thermoplasmata archaeon | reverse complement strand
TTCCCCTCCCTCTCGGGGGGCGAGAAGCAGCTGGTCCTGGTCGCCGCCTGCCTGGGGGCCGCCTCCGACGTGTACCTGCTGGACGAGCCGACCGCCTACCTGGACGTGGAGATGAGGATGAGGGTGGCGAGGGCCATCAGGGAGTCGACGCTGAAGAGGGGATCCGTGACCTTCGTCGTGGACCACGACATCTACTTCATAGACCTGGTCTCGGACGCCCTCATGGTCTTCGAGGGCGAGCCGGGGGTCCGCGGCACCGCCAGCGGCCCCTACCCCATGAGGGAGGGGATGAACCGCTTCCTGCGGGGGATGGGGATCACCTTCAGGAGGGACCCCTCCACCGGGAGGCCCAGGATAAACAAGCTGGGCTCCAGGATGGACGAGATCCAGAAGAAGAGGGGAGAGTACTACTACTGAGTGGTGATCCTCTCTATCACCGCGGGCAGCTCCTCCACGTGCACGAGGCCCAGGGAGGCGAACTCCCTCCTCAGGGCGTCGTCGACCGCGACGCCCATGGACCTGAGGAGGTGGGAGAGCCTCCGGCCGAGGATCCTCCCCTTCCTGTCGAAGTCCGTCAAGACGAGGATCCTCGCGTACAGGGACGAGAGCTCCTCCGCCAGGGAGACCATGTCCCTGCCCGTGTTCAGCCTGACCACGTTCACCCAGGGGAAGAGGGAGCGTAGGGCCTCCTCGTCCCTAGCCCCCTCGACCACGACGGCGTCGACCTCCCTGAGGCCCTTCCCCAGGGCCTCCAGGAGCTCCTGCCTCTCCACCTCTCCCTTTTATCGGGCATTTATTATATGCGTTTGCGTGGGCAGGTCCCTGGAGAGGGAGATCGTCAGGGAGAGGATGGAGGTCCTGTTCCGGGAGGCGGTCAAGGCCCTGAGGGCCGGGAGGGAGGACCTGGCGCACAGGTACGTGGAGAGGATCCTGGACCTGGCGAAGAAGTACAAGGTCCGCGTGCCCAGGGAGGCGAACTACCTCATCCTCCGGAAGGGGAGGATCCTCCTCCTGCCGGGGAGGAACTGCACCGTGAGGCTCAGGAGGGGGAAGCTCGTCTTCCGCATCGGCGACAGGGTGGTGAAGAGGAGGCCATATAAAGGAAAGGTTAAAAGGGGGAATCATCCTAAGGCTCGGGAGGAATGGTCTCGGTGAAGGAGGTCCCGCCGGATCTGCTGATCAAGAGGATATCCGAGATGCTCAGGGAGAAGGTCGAGCCCCCTCCCTGGGCCAGGTGGGTGAAGACCGGCCCCCAGGCGGAGAAGGCCCCGGACGACCCAGACTGGTGGTACACCCGCCTCGCCTCACTGCTCAGGAAGCTGTACGTCATGGGCCCCATCGGGGTCTCCAGGCTCGCGGCCGAGTACGGGGGCAAGAGGGACAGGGGCTCCGCCAGGTACCACGCCGTCAAGGGGAGCAGGGCCATCGTCAGGAAGGGCCTCCAGCAGCTCGAGGGCCTGGGGCTCGTGAAGCGGACCCCCGAGGGTAGGGTCCTGACCCCCGAGGGTAGGAGCCTCCTGGACAGGGAGGCCAAGAAGATCCTGGAGGAGCTGGCCAAGGAGAGGCCTGAGCTCCAGAAGTACCTCTGAGGTGGTGGTGTTGGAGGAGGACAGGGAGCTGGAGGAGCTCCGGAAGAAGAGGCTTATGGAGCTCATGGCCGCCAGGGCCAGGGAGGAGGAGAGGGAGAGGGCCGAGGCCGAGAGACAGGAGCTCCTCAGGCGCCTCCTGACCCCGGAGGCGAGGCAGAGGCTGGCGAACCTGAAGTTGGCCAGGCCCGAGCTGGGCGCCCTGCTGGAGCAGCAGGTCATCGCCCTGGCCCAGGCGGGCAGGCTCCCGGTCCCGGTCACGGACGACCTTCTTAAGAGGCTCCTCTATTCCCTGCACGAGAGGAGGAGGGAGCCCAGGATAATCAGGAGGTGATGGTGTGGCTGCCAGGAAGCCGAGCGGGAAGAAGAAGAGGCTGTTGGCGGCCCTGAAGTCCAACAGGAGGCCGCCCATGTGGGTGATCCTCAGGACGAACAGGAGGGTCGTGACAAACCCGGCCAGGAGGAACTGGAGGAGGAAGAGGCTCAAGCTCTGAGGTGGTGGGGTTGGCCAAGAAGCTGAATCCGGGCGAGGAGCGCGTCTACACGATCAACCTCTCCAGGGCCTGGGAGTCGCCCCCCCGCTGGCAGAGGGCGAAGTACGCGATCCTCCTCATCAGGAGGTTCATCTCGAGGCACATGAAGGTCCCCGAGGACAGGGTCTGGATAGACAACGCCCTCAACGAGCTCATCTGGTCCAGGGGGGCCCAGAAGCCCCCGAGGAAGGTCGTGGTCAGGGCCATCTACATGGAGGACGAGGAGGGCCCCCTGGTAGAGGTCCTCCCGAGTGAGGGATCGTGATCGCCCTCCTTGGGCTGATGGACACCTCCTTCCTGGGGGTCTACGCCAAGGCCTCCGACAGCCTCGTCATCCTCCCTCCCGGGGCCTCCGATGCCGTCGTGGGCGAGATCTCCAGGGTCCTGGGCGTCGAGCCCCTCAGGGTCACCGTCGGGGGCTCCAGCCTCGTAGGCGTCTTCGCTGCCCTGAACTCCCACGGGGTCCTCCTGCCGGAGGGCGTGACGGAGGAGGAGCTGAGGATCCTCAGATCCGCGGGCCTCAACGTTGCCGTGCTTAGGGAGAGGCACAACGCCCTCGGGAACAACATCATGGTCAACGACAGGAGGGCCCTCGTCCACCCCTCCATGGGCAGGGCCTCCCTCAGGGCCATCGAGGACGCCCTGGACGTGGAGGCCATGAGGTCCTCCCTGGGAGGGGTCCCGACGGTGGGCTCCTTCGGGATAGCGACGAACCGCGGGGTCCTGGTGCACCCGGGCGTCTCGGACGCCGAGATGGAGAAGCTCAGGCACTTCTTCGGCCTGCCCGTGCACAGGACCACCGTCAACATGGGGAGCCCCAAGGTGGGCGCGGGGATCCTGGCAAACTCCAGGGGCGCGGTCATAGGCTTCGAGTCCACGCCCATAGAGGTGGCCAGGATAGAGGACGCCCTGGACCTTCTATAAGGGAAACGGGGTTTCAGGATCGTGCCCGAGATAGGACCCTGGTCTTCGAGGGCCATCAAGGACTACTCAAGGGTGATCGAGGAGTTCGGGCTGGAGCCCTTCGACCCCTCGCAGCTCCCCGACCCCCCAATAGTCTTCAGGAGGGGGCTGGTGGTCGCCTCCAGGGACTTCGGGAGGATCCTCAGGTCCATCAGGGGTAAGAGGCCGTTCGCCCTCCTCACGGGCTTCTCCCCCTCCGGCCCCATGCACTTCGGCCACAAGCTCGTCGCCGACCAGGTCCTGTACTACAGGTCCCTGGGGGCGGACGTGACCGTCGCGATGGCGGACATAGAGGCCTTTGCCGTCCGCGGCACCCCGCTCAGGGAGTCGAAGCTCCTGGGGGTCAAGAGCTACATCCTGAACATGATGGCCATGGGGCTGGAAGACGCGGACTTCTACTTCCAGTCCGAGAGGGTCGCCGTCAGGGACCTGGCCTGGAGGCTGGGGACCAAGGTTACCTTCTCGGAGCTCAGGTCCATATACGGCTTCGACGAGTCCGTGAGCTACTCCCACCTCAGCGTTCCCCTGATCCAGGTGGGGGACATCCTCCACGTCCAGCTCCCCGAGTTCGGGGGGCCGAGGCCGACCATCGTTCCCGTGGCCCTGGACCAGGACCCCCACATCCGCCTCACCAGGGACCTCGCGGACAGGAACTCCCTGTACTCGGTCGAGGCCAGGGAACGCGGCCTTGCGGTCTTCATCAGGGGTAAGGAGGACCCCCTACCCCACCTCGAGAGGGCCAGGGATGCCCTGGAGTCCATGGGCTTCTCCGAGTTCAGGATGGTCCCCAGCTACCGCGCCCTGTTCGTGGAGGATGCGCCGCCCGGGATGAGGGAGGTTGTGGAGGAGGAGCTCAGGAGGCTGGAGCCGGAGGCGGGGTACTACGGCTTCATACCGCCCTCGGCCACGTACAACGTCCACCTCGAGGGGCTCAGGGGAGGGAAGATGTCCTCGAGCCAGCCGGAGTCGGCCGTCTTCCTGGACGACGATCCGGAGGTGGCGGCGAGGAAGGTCTGGAACGCGCTCACGGGCGGGAGGAAGACCGCGGAGGACCAGCGCAGGTACGGGGGGGACCCGGAGAGGTGTCAGGTCTTCCAGCTCATGAAGTACCACCTCGTCCAGGACGACGCCTATCTCAGGCAGGTGGAGGAGGAGTGCAGGACGGGGCAGCGCCTCTGCGGGCAGTGCAAGAGGGAGGCGGCGGAGGCCATCAGGGAGTTCCTCGAGGGGCTCGCCAGGCGGAGGAGGGAGCTGGAGCCCGAGGTCCTGTCCAGGTTCGGCCTCAGGTGAAAATAACTTTAAATGCCCCACCTTATTACTCGGAGCCTCTGGGGTGGTATGGTGGAGGCGACGGGCTTCAAGCACATAATCAGGATCGCCCACACCGACGTGGACGGCAACAAGCCCCTAGTCCTGGCTCTGACCCAGATCAGGGGCATCAGCCACAGGGTCTCCAGGGCCCTGCTCAGGACCCTGGGCCTCCCGGAGAACAAGAGGGCCGGTGAGCTGACGGACGAGGAGGAGGAGCTCCTGAGGGACGCCATCGAGAACAGGATCGCGGAGCTCCTGCCCCCGTGGATGCTGAACAAGAGGAAGGAGCTCTACTCCGGGGAAGACAGGCACTACGTGGGCCCCGACCTCGCCCTCGCCCACAGGGAGGACATCGAGAGGCTCAAGAGGATCAGGTGCTACCGCGGCATAAGGCACGCCAGGGGGCTCAAGGTCAGGGGTCAGAGGACGAGGTCCAACGGGAGGCGCGGCCTCGCGGTC
>QMSR01000072.1 GCA_003649695.1 Thermoplasmata archaeon | reverse complement strand
TAGGGGAAGGATACGCCTATCAGGTAGTCCAGCTCCCCATCCCTGAACTTCTCCAGCGGCTCCTTCTCCTGACCGGTGACCAGGCCAACCCTCAGGCGGTCTCCCAGGGAGGCGTAGAGGTTCTGAGCCTCCTCCACGCTCTGGGCGAAGATGAGGGCGCCCGGACCCATCCTTTCCAGGATCCCCAGCAGCCTCTCCAGGTTCCTCTCGGGGACCTTCACATCCACGATGTTCCTGAGCGTGTTCCTCACGGCACCGACGTCGAAGTTGAGGAGCGCCCTGAACAGCTCGGTCCTCCTCCCCCTCCTCCCCGTGGCGGTGGACACCATGAGCTGCCCGCGCCTCTTCCCAATCCTCTTTCCGCTGCTGATCTCGTCCCAGGTGAACCCCAGGAGCCTGAGGACCCTGTCCACGTTCCTGGAGTTCTTCAGGAGGCTGTCCACGTCGTCGACGAAGATGAAGTCGAACCTGAGGCCCGAGAGATTTTTGAAGTTCTTGGCCAAAAAGGCGTTCGTCGTTATCAGGATGCCAAAATCCCCCTTTCCCAGACGCTCCCAGAACTCCTCCTTCTCCCTGCTCTTCATGTTCCCGTGGTAGTAGATGAAGACCCCTTCCATCCCGAGCCTGGAGGCCATCTCCCCGGCCCTGCCCACCACGTCCCTGAGGAGGGTGGTGGTCGGGAGGATGATGTAGCTCTTCTTCCCCTCTTTGGCGAGGAAGAAGGACATGACCAGGCCGAAGACCGTCTTCCCGATCCCCGTGGGCGCGATGGCCGCAAAGCTGTCCCCCAGGAGGACCCTCCTGGCCCACACCCGCTGGAGCGTCCTAGGTTTGCTTCCCAAGGCCCTCTCGAAGAATTCGAAAAACTCCTCCATCTTCTCTATTGGAAATACCGATTTCAGCGGCCTCTTGGTCCTCTCGCAGAGCCCGTTCCTGGCCTCCCTGACGGTCAGGTAGCCCCCGCAGACGGGGCAGAGGGCCCTGTAGATTGCTTCCGCCATTGTTTTCAATATGGTTCCGCTCCCTCTTAAATAAATATAATTTCTTCCGCATTAGGACCCAGATGGCTAGGACAGCGCTGTACTTTGACCTAATGGGGACCCTGATAGACCCCAGGTCTGACGTGGATGCCCACTACAACATAGCGAGGAGGATCATAGACATGTACGGTCTGGAAGACGACCCCTCGAGGCTCTGGGCCGAGGTCAGCAGGATCGTCGAGGAGCTCACGAGGGACAGGCACATCAGCTTCGTGCCCTTCAGGGAGGCCTACATGGCGGCCTTCTCCAAGGTCCTCATGCAGAGGGGACACGTGCTCACGAGGAGGGAGAGGGAGAGGCTTTGGAGGCTCTTCATAGACATGCATGCCAGGCACCTTAGGCCGATGCCGATGGCGGGGGAGGTACTGGAGCTCTCGAGGGGTAAGTTCGACCACCTAGGCGTCATCACGGATTCCTCGACGGACGAGGTGAACGCCGTTCTCAGGTCGCTGGGGATCTCCCACTTCTTCGACTCCATCACGACGTCCGATGAGGCCGGCGTCGGAAAGCCGAATCCGAGGATATTCAGGCTCGCCCTCAGCAAGGCGGGTTTCCCTCCCCACGCCTTCTACGTGGGGGACGACCCCTTCAGGGACCTGAAGGGAGCGAAGGACGCAGGATTCTTCGTCATCCTGGTCGGCGACGCGGAGAGCCCCATTAGGCCAGATGCGAGGGTCAAGAACCTCGTATCGCTCATGGACCTCATTTCGGGGCTGAGGCTACCATGATTTCTGAGATTGAGGTCAAGACCTCCGGGGAGCTGGACATCATCAACATCACGCCACTTGTGGAGGAGGTCGTCAGGAGGAGCGGGGTCGCGAAGGGCATGGTATTCCTCTTCCTAAAGAGCACGACCTCCGCCCTCATCATAAATGAGGATGAGGAGGGGCTTAAAAGCGACCTGAGGGAGACCCTGGAAACCCTGATACCTAGGAGCAGGCGGTACGCCCACAACAGGGCCTGGGGGGAGGAGAACGCCCACTCTCACCTCCGATCGATCTTGCTGGGGAACAGCCTCCAAATTCCGCTCGAAGGGGGGAGGCTCATGCTGGGTACCTGGCAGAGCGTCTTTCTGGTTGAGCTCGATGTCAGGCCTAGGACAAGAAAAATCGTCGTATCCATAATACCCCTGGAATGAGACTGGACTGGAAGGGAGTTCGGCTGGACTTCGATCTTTACCTCGTCCTGGACGGGGAAAGGATAGGAGTTAGGGATCTGGAAGGTCTCAAGAAATTGCTCGCCACGGGGGACCTGGATCTATCAGCATCCTCCGTTGGGCTGACGTCCGATCAGCTGCTTCGGAAGATGGAGGCGCTGAAAGGGGCCCTGGGGAACGTAGACTATGAGGCTCTGGAGGAGATCTCCCAGATCCTCGAGCAGAAGAGAGTTCTCGTTCACGGATGCGTGAGGGGTCTGAAGAGGCCCTCGGTCGCCGTCGACATGGTGGTGCTGAAGGGGGACTCCGTACTCCTGGTCAGGAGGGGTAGGGCCCCCTACGAGGGATATTACGCCCTACCTGGAGGCTTCGTCGAGTACGGGGAGAGGGTCGAGGAGGCCGCCCTGAGGGAGCTGAGGGAGGAGACCGGGGTCGAGGCCGAGCTTGTTGAGCAGTTTGGCGTTTACTCTGACCCTAACAGGGATCCTAGGGGCCACACGATAAGCGTTGCATTCCTCCTCGAATACAAGGGCGGCAAGCCGAGGGGTGGGGACGACGCGAGGGAGGCACGCTTCTTCCGGCTGGAGAAACTCCCTCCCCTGGCCTTCGACCACTCCGAGATACTGAAAGACGGGCTTTTGGCGGCGGCCCGCCGGGGGCTGCTCTAGACTATCACCAAACTCTCTACATTATGGTAAGCTGATAGGATCTCCTTCGCCAGCTTGATGTTCCTGGCGTCCCTCCCTATCGCCTTACCCTTTTGAAGGGGGTCTACGTAGACCGTTATTCTGTACCCGTTTTTCCCGTTCTCTATTGAGACCTTCTTCACCTTAATCTGGAAGAAGATGTTTAGGATGAACTGCTCCAGGTCCGGATTGTACTCCAGCAGTAGGACGTTCTTCTTCAGTAGCCTCTTGAGCTTGTCCAGGAGCTTCTTCCTGAAGAGGACTATGCGCCTAGCCTCCCCCGGCTTGAGGACGTAGACTATCAGGTTCCTCTCTGGATCCTTGTGGAAGGAGAGGACCTCTGACCCGAAGAGGGTTTCGAAATAGTTGATGTAGGTTAGATCCTCCTCGGTGATGGTCCTCTTGACCAAGTTCAGGATACCCCCGCCACCTGCAGTATTTTGCTGTTACCGGGATCCACTATGCCGACCACGCTAACCGGAAACGGCTTTCCGATGAAGGCGCCGAGATCGGTGTTCCTCCTAGACACTCTTATTACCTTGACCCCCTCGATTTCCTCCTTGGAGATCAGTTCCTCGTCGGGGCAGTTCGAGGCCGCGATTATCAGCCTCAACTCACCCCTCTTCAGGGCCTTTCTAGTGGTCCGCAGCCCTATGGTAATCCTGCCGCTCTCAGCAGCCCTCCTGAGTTCCCTGAGGAGCTCCTGCTCTTCCATGCTTCCTCAATCCCTTATTTCTTTTTAATCCTCCTTCTTGGCCGCTTCTTCGGGGCGTAGATCGCCCTGATCATGCCGGTCCCGACGCGCACTGGTTGACCTACGATGACGTTCTCCACGACGCCCTCGAGCTTGTCCTCCTCGCCGCTGATGGCGGCGTCGAAGAGTATCCTGTCGGTGATCTCGAAGGCAGCCCTCGCGAGGACGGAGGACTTCCTTCCGCTGACGCCGTGCCTCCCAATGCCCCTCACGTAGCCGTCGACGGTCATCCTGTCGGCGACGAGGATCAGGTGCCTGATGTCCACATCGAGACCCTGCTCCTTCAGGGTTGAGTGCATCTCCTCTATGAGCCTGTTCCTGGCCGCCTCTATGCCGAGGGTCTCGTAGATCTCTCTAATGTCGTTGGTGGTGGTCCTCGTGTGGTCCACCTCCTCGATCCTCAGTACCTCAGGGAAGTTGCTGCCCTGGGTGTAGATGACCCACTCCCCGGTCTCCACGTCCTTGAAGACCAAAGCCCTTTCTATCTTCTTGACGCCCTTGACGATCGCATCCTTCGCCTTTTCGAACAGCAAATAGAGCTTTCTGAAGCTGTGCTTCTTGGGCACGATGGCGTAGCCGTCCTCCATCTCCTCTATGGTGTATGGTGTCACACCGAGCTTCCCAATGACCTTCCTGATCATCTCGAGGGTGACTCCCCTCTTCTCCATCCTCTTCTTGTCGGGTATGATCTCTATCCTGGACTCGTAGGTCTTCAGGACCACGTCCGCGACCTCGGAGAGGACGGTCTTCTCGATCTTCTTCGCCACCTCCGTGGCCAGCCTCTCATCCCGGTTGTAGGGCTCCCTGAGATAGATCTTCATCATGGGGGTCGAGGGCTTGGACCTGGCGTCCACGAGCTCGATGAACCTGGGGAGGCCTATGGTCACGCTAACCTCGGCCACGCCCGCGTAGTGGAAGGTCCTCATGGTCATCTGGGTGGAGGGCTCCCCGATGGACTGGGCGGCGACGATCCCAACGGCCTCGTATGGATCGACGTGGTTCTCGATGTACTGCTCAATGGCGTATTTGATGAACTTCTCCTTCTTCTCCCCTTCGAGGCCGTGCTCAACAATGGCATCAGCGATCATCTTGGAAACGTTGAACGGGAGCTCAACCCCCTCCTTCAGGGCCCTTTCGTGCACCTCCTTCTGGAGCTCCGTCATCTCGGGGAGGGCCCTCTCCTTCAGGACCGCCTTGATCGGGACCTTCTCCCTCTTCTCCACCTTCACGTGC
>QMSR01000071.1 GCA_003649695.1 Thermoplasmata archaeon | reverse complement strand
CTCCTCATGCCATCACCCCACGAAGCTGAACTGTACCGTGAAGCAGTCGAAGACCAGGTACCCGTAAATGACGGTACCCTCAGGGAATACGTCCGGATCCTCGACGTCGCTCCAGGTCAGAATGTCCAAGACCAGCCTCCCGGTCCCCCCCTGGGGGAGGAAGTACCCCTCCTCCGCCTCCACGAAGCCCGTGGTACCGGTCTCGTTCACTACTATCCTATAGCTTGCCTCACCTACCTGACCCTGGGCCCCGGGCCAAGGGTTGAGGTCCGTTCCGTTCACCCTCACCATGGCCTGGTGCTCAAGGTCGGGGGGCCTCATGCCGATGATGAGGGAGCGGAGCAGGAGGTGCACGCCCCCTCCGTTGACCACGTTGATCGCTATGGTGTAGTTGTGGTAGTAAGTACCGCCTGAAGTCGTGTTGTTCTCAAACAACACAGTACAGCTTACGAAGTAGGCAGAGGCCGGACGAATAGGGGGATTTGCCTTCATCATGACTATGCCGTAAATGGTGAAGATGGCGAAGACTATGGCGACGAAGATGATCAGGGCCCCCACCGAGATGACTCCTTTCCTCACAGGAAATCAAGGAAACCACTCTATAAAAGGGGCAAAGCCTTAAACGGGAAAGGTGATGAACTAACATGAGGGGGGGTGTCTCGGCCCCCGTCTTGGCGATTGTCTCCTTCGCGGTCATGATAGTGGTGTCCACGGCCATTGTAGGTTTCATCTTCTACCAAACGGGGGTCTCCGAGATGCCCCTCCAGCTCGTGGGGGGCATGGGCCTCCTGTACTCGAGGGCCTCGGAGCTCCACGGAGTCCTCAACCTGAACGTGGTAGGTGGGACGGAGGTAAGGGCGATCTCGATCACCGTTTGGGGGGAGAGGGAGGTCCACAGCGCCCACCTGGACGTGACCCTGGAGCCCGGGGGCACCCGTGTCCTCTCCTTCTCCATCCCCGGAGCCACCTGGGACTTCATTAAGGGTCTTTTGTATAGCTTCAGACTCCAGACGGACTACGGCTACCTTAACGGGAAGGCGCTGTACATAGGATCCCCTACTCAGGAGTACGGAAAGGTGGAGTGGCCCCAGACCATGCACGACGCATGGAACTCCAACGTCTACCAGGGCCAGGTACCCGACACCCTGAGCGTCGCCCAGCAGAGCATCCTGGGCGAATATGGGTGGGTATCGGCCATATCGCCGGCCGCCGCGGGTTACGGGTACCTCTGGCTGGGCATTGAGTCGAGCACAGGGAAATACCTGCTAAGGATAGACCCCTACACGCTCTCCGTGGACGTCGCGGTCCCGGATGCAGGCTCATCCCACTTCTCCCCCTTGGCGGCCGATGGCCTCATTTACTCGGCCTGCGACAGCACCATCTACGGCATCGACCCGTTCTCCGGGAACGTAGTTTGGACTGTCGCCATGGCCGGGGGTAAGGTCCTCAGCGGGGCCTTCTACGACGACTACCTCTACGTGCCCGTGGCCTATGGGGACTCGGGCCAGCTCCTGAGGATCGACCCCCTAAACGGCAGACTGCTGGACTACGTCGACCTCCCTGCACCCCCCATAAACTTCCTTACCGTTGAGGGCGGCCTGGGCTACCTGGCCTTGGATGCGGGCAACGGGAACTCCACAGTGGTCGCAATAGACCTGGCGGGGATGGACATAAAGTGGGTGAGGGGGCCGCTGAAGGGCAGGGTCCTCGAGTACCCGATTCCGGTGGGTAGCGGACTCCTTTACATTTTGGCCGATGTCGGCGGTTACGGGCGCATCTACCTGCTGGACGCCGAGGACGGGGAGAGCCCCCTCCCCTGGTGGATCTACAACCTGACCATATGGGACACGAGACCCTGGAAGACGACCAACGGCCTGGTGCAGCAGAGCGACCTCCTGGTCGGAGCCTATGTAAACTTCCACGGGGTCGACATCTTCGGATGCGCCGATCTCCACATCGACCATTACGACGGGGAGAGGTTTTCGGGCACCGCGACGGCGGTGGCACACCAGTACTTCTCCTACTTTGGGATAAACGGGATTGGCGGCTCGTCCGGTCTGGTATTCTTCACGGGCTATGACTATGCCAGATTCACGTACCTCTTCATGCTCACCAAGGACCAGTTCCTGGACCCCTACGTAACGATCGACGACGTGATCCACGTGGGAATCCCCATCGGCACCTACCCCTGGGCCCCCCTCGCCTACGACTACGCACTCTATGCCTTCGGAATAAACGTCTATTACGAGCTCGTGATCGTGAGGGCGGGGCCATGAGGCGGAGGGCGCTCAGGAAGAGGGACGCCAGGAGGATCCTCTCGGAGCTGCGGGCGCTCGGAGTTGAAGCGGACTGCGACCTTCTAGAGCGGCTCGAGACCGAGAAGTATGCGCTTTTCCTCTGCGACGGCTTCCCCATAGCCCTCGAGAGTGAGGGCAGGGTCGTACCGACCCTGATGGCGGTGGCCAGGTTCAGGCCTAGATTGCCTAGGGTCATGGTGGACGAGGGGGCCGTCCCCTACATCCTGAACGGGGCAAAGGTCATGGGGCCGGGAATTCACGACGTCAGGGGCGAGGTCTCCGAGGGGGACCTGGTCCTGGTGTGCGGCCCTGACGGGAGGATCCTCGCCGTGGGGATCTCCAACCGGGACCGGGAGGCCCTCCTGTCCAGGGTTAAGGGGGTGGCCGTCAGGAACCTCCACCACGTGGGCGACAGGATCTGGAGGGACTTCTCCCACGTCCTGGTGAGGGGCCGTGGAGGAGCTTGAGGAGCAGATAAGGGCGATAGAGGAGGAGCTCCGGAGGACGGAGTACAACAAGAGGACGGAGAAACACATAGGGAAGCTGAAGGCGAAGCTCGCGAGGCTCAGGAGGGAGCTGGAGAAGAGGAGGAGGGCTGCAGCCTCGAGGCGCACAGAGGGGATAAGGAAGATCGGGGACGGGACGGTGGTCATCGTGGGCCTCCCGAACTCGGGCAAGAGCACCCTGTTTTCCGCCCTTACGGGCCTGGATACGAGGATCTCCGAAAGGCCCTTCACGACAACTGAGCCGAGGTCGGGGACCATGGAGGTGGGCCCAATGCTGATCCAGGTCATCGACACCCCTCCCCTTGTCCCCGGCGGCAGGAACGGGCCCGTCCTATCGCTGGCCAGGATGGCCGATGCCCTGGTCGTGCTCCTCGCCCCCTGGGACGACCCCGCAGAGGTCCTAGGCATTCTCCACGAGGGCGGCATCCGGCCCAACGCCCCGGGGTCCCCCAGGGGGATCCTGGTTAGGAGCATGAGGGACCTGGGAGGGGCCCCGCCCGGCCTCCCCCTGGCCCTGCCGTCAGAGGCTCCCAGGCTCGCAGCCCTGATCCCGAGGATCCTCGGTCTCATCGTCGTCTACACCAGGCCCCCCAGGGCCAGGGAGAGGGAGCCCATGGTGCTGAGGCGCGGCTCCAGGGTCTCTGACGCCCTCAGAAGGCTCGGGATCGGGGAGTACAGGAAGATCGTGCTGGAGAGGTCCGGCCTCAGGAGGGAGGTGGACCCTGAAGAGCCCCTCTCCGAGGGAGACACCATAACCGTCTACCGCAGGTAGAAATAGGAGTCGGACACTGCTCAATCATGGAGTTCAGGAGGCTGGGGAGGTCCGGACCCAGGGTCTCCGAGGTGGGCCTGGGGACGTGGCAGTTCGGGGGTGCGTGGGGGAGGCTGGATTACGAAACGGCGAGGGAGGTTGTGCGGGCCGCCCACGAGGCCGGCGTGAACTTCTTCGACACCGCCCAGGTGTACGGGAGGGGGAGAAGTGAGGAGTTCCTCGGCAGGGCGATCGCCGAGCTCGGGATCAGGGACGAGGTCGTCGTTGCGACCAAGGTGCCTGGGGAGTGGCTGAGGTACAGGGACGTGAAGAGGGCACTCGAGGGGAGCCTCCGCAGGCTTGGCCTCGACGCCGTTGATCTCTACCAGGTACACTGGCCGGCATGTTGGGAGAACATACCGGTGTCCGAGACCATGAGGGCAATGGAGGACCTCGTCGGGGAGGGCCTAGTCAGGCATATAGGGCTCAGCAACTTTCCGGTCTGCCTAATGGAGGAGGCCCAGGCCTCGCTGCGAAGGGAGGAAATCGTGAGCAACCAGCTCCAGTACAGCCTCCTCGTCAGGGACGTGGAGAAGGAGCTCCTCCCCAGGATGAGGGAGCTGGGGATAACCCTGATAGCGTGGAGCCCCCTGGCCAAGGGTGCGCTGACAGGCAAGTACACACCGGAGAACCTCCCGGAGTTCAAGGATGTCAGGGAGGGAGACCCGCTCTTCCTCAGGGAGAACTTCCTCAGGATCTGGGAGCTGGTGAAGGCCCTGAGGGAGATCGGGGCCAGGAGAGGGAAAACGCCAGCCCAGGTAGCCCTCAGGTGGCTGCTCGAGGACCCCCTCGTGGTGGTGATCCCCGGGGCAAGGAGGCCCGAGCAGGTCAGGGAGAACGCGGGGGCCTCCGGATGGAGGCTCCGGAGGAAGGAGTGGGAGCTGCTGGACCGCCTCTCGAGGGCCGTGGAGATAGAGTGGGTGACCTACTGAGGTGCGGGGGGTGGGATTCGAACCCACGAACCCCTCCGGGAGCGGGTCTTGAGCCCGCCGCCTTTGGCCAGGCTCGGCAACCCCCGCAGCGCATCTAGGAAGAACCCATTATAATACCTTTACAATGGGATTGCTGTGACCGTCAAGAGCTACCTGGGACGGGGCGCGGCCATGCACGTGGAGATCCCCGTCTTCAGGGCGAAGAGGTCCGTGTACGTTAGCTCCCCGTGGATCTCCCCTTACTACGCCAGGAAGCTCGTCGAGCTCGCCTCCTCGGGAGTCAGGGTCAGGGTCATCACCTCCGACGAGGGTAGGGAGCAGAGGGAGAGCCTCAAGATCTTCAGGGACGCCCTGAGGCCCAGAAGGAGGTTACTGGGCCTGATCAGGGACAAGAGCTGG
>QMSR01000070.1 GCA_003649695.1 Thermoplasmata archaeon | reverse complement strand
GCGGAGGATCATTAAGTAATTAACAAAGTACTAAGCACTACATACTAAGTACCAAAAGGAGACATATTATGTCAGCAGAAGCAGTCAACTCAACAGTTCAGGCAGTCGCAACAGGCGCACTTCCAGTCGATCTCAACGGCCTTGCCGTTGGTCTAGCCATGGGAATCGGTGCATTAGGACCAGGCATCGGTATCGGATTAGTCGGTATGGGCGCTATGCAAGCCATTGGTCGCAACCCAGAAGCAACTAGCAAAATCCAGACCAACATGATCTTGGGTTTCGCTTTTGCCGAGGCACTTGCTATTTATGCCCTCGTCGTCGCTCTTATTCTCAAATTCGTTTAATTAAGAAGGGATATCTATTATGGAAATCAATTTTATGCAGGTCCTGTTTCAGGCTGTTAACTTCGGTGTCATCTTTTTTGTACTCACCAAATTCCTCTACAAACCAATCCAAAAGATTCTCAATGATCGCGCAATCAAGATTAATGATGGGCTCAAAGCAGCCGAAAAAAACCTCAAAGCAGAATCCGATCTTGAGGTAACCAAGAAAAAAGAACTTACCAAAGTTAGAAAAGAAGCCTCAAAAATCATTAGTGATGCCAAGCTAGATGCCAAAGAACAAGTTAGTAATATTCTCAAAAAAGCTCGTGCAGAAGCAAAAGCAGAAGCCAAATTAATTTTGGAATCTGCCTCTTCCAATGCCAAAGCTCAAGAGAAAAAAACTGCTTCAGCTCTTAAAGAGCTTACTATTGCTACAACTCGCAAGTTGTTATCAGACACTCTTTCGGCCAAAGAAGTTAAAACTATTACAAATAACATGGTTAAAAACCTCAAATAATTATCATGACAGCCACAACAATAGTTCAATTACGATCAGCTATCAAACTTGATGCAGACGCCATTAAGATGATCATCAAATTTATCAAAAATAAACTTAACTCACCAAAATCAACTATAGAAGTTAATGAAATCGTTGATCCACAACTCATTGCCGGGTTCAAACTCAACATTAATGGAGTTGAATACGATTATTCATTAACAGGCTCTCTTAACAGACTTGCACAAGAATTATAAGGAGTAATTAATATGGCTAAGAATAATATTGCTCAAGAACTTCTCAACAAAATCGATTCATTCAAAAATGTTACCAAACCTCGTAGCGCAGGTAATATTCTCTCTATTGGTGACGGAGTTGCTTATCTGTCAGGACTTAACGACGTTATGATGACCGAATTAGTCGATTTCCCCGGAGGTGTTCAAGGTCTTGCCCTCAATCTTCTTCCAGACTCTGTCGGTGTTGTTATGCTAGGAGATTATCAACATCTCAAACAAGGTGATTCTGCATATGCTACTGGCAAAGTGCTCTCTGTTCCCGTTGGCTCTGCCTTCGAAGGTCGTGTAGTCGATGCTCTTTGTCAACCTCTTGATGGAAAACCAGCTCCCAAAGAATCAGAATATCTTCCAGTTGAACATATCGCACCAGGTGTCATTACTCGTCAATCAGTCAGTGATCCAGTTCAAACAGGTATCATTGCCATTGATAGTATGATCCCAGTTGGACGAGGTCAGCGTGAACTTATTATCGGTGATCGTGGTGTTGGAAAAAGCAGTATTGCCATTACCACAATCATGAATCAAAAAAATGAAAATCTTAAATGTATTTACGTCGCCATTGGTCAAAAACGCTCTTTTGTCGCCCAATTAGTTGCTACTCTAGAAAAATATGGTGCCATGGAATACACAACGATTGTTGCCGCCACCGCAAGTGATCCCGCTGCTATGCAATTTATCGCACCATATGCCGCCACCGCACTAGGTGAGCATTATGCTCAAAATGGTCAGGATGCTCTCATTATTTATGATGATCTTAGTAAACATGCCTGGGCATATCGTGAATTATCTCTTCTTCTTAAACGTCCTTCTGGACGAGAAGCCTACCCAGGTGATGTCTTCTATCTTCACTCCCGACTTTTGGAAAGATCAATTCGCCTTAACAAAGAATATGGTGGTGGTTCGCTCACAGCTCTTCCAATTATCGAAACTCAAGCAGGAGACGTTTCTGCATATATTCCCACTAATGTTATTAGTATCACCGATGGTCAGATTTATCTAGAAGCAGACTTATTTAATTCTGGTTTCAAACCCGCCGTTAACGCAGGTCTTTCCGTCTCTCGTGTTGGTGGTAGTGCTCAAGTCAAAGCTATGAAACAAGTCTCAGGCAAAATGCGACTAGATCTTGCCCAATATCGAGAACTCGCAGCATTCGCCCAGTTCTCGTCTGACCTAGATCCAAAAACCAAGGCTCAACTTGATCGTGGTGCTAGAGTTACTGAGATTCTCAAGCAGGGGTGGGACGAACCTCTAGAGGTTTTTCAACAAGTTATTTTGATTTGGCTTGTTACCGAAGGTTATGCCGATCATATTACAGTTATCAATATGTCCGCCTGGAAATCACTTGTACTCAATAAGCTAACAGAAACTAAGTCTGCCAAACTTCTCAACCTACTCACAAAAGAAAAAGCTATTTCTGATAAGGTTAAGCCAGAA
Source organism: Thermoplasmata archaeon (assembly GCA_003649695.1). Taxonomy (GTDB): domain Archaea; phylum Thermoplasmatota; class Thermoplasmata; order Thermoplasmatales; family B87-G9; genus B87-G9. The sequence goes on along the minus strand of QMSR01000070.1, from coordinate 2,406 downwards.
CTCACCAAGTTAGCAGTAGAACTCCGTGATCTCTCTGCCCACCTTGGAGAGCAAGATGCCTAGTCTAGTCGCCATCAAGCGTAGGATCAAATCTGCCGGGAATATTTCACAAATTACCAAGGCTATGGAAATGGTTTCCGCTAGTAAAATGAAAAAAGCTCAAGATTCAACCATGGCTTCCCGTCCTTTTGCAGATAAACTAGAAAGTATTATAGAAAACATTTCCCATTCTGGTTCTACAGTCATGCATCCACTAATGCGCCACAACGATAATCCCCAAAACGCCATGCTAATTATTGTCAGTACCAACAAAGGTCTTTGTGGTGGCCTCAATGTCAATCTATTTCGCAAAATCAGTCAATGGGAACAAGAAGAATCGAGTCACCTCAAACTCAACTTTGTTCATGTTCACAAAAAAGCCAAATCTCCTATCCCTAAGACTAAGGAGTCAGAAATAGTTGCACTTTTTCATGAACTTGGAGAAAAACCTAGCTTCGAAGAATCTCGTAGTATCGCCAAACTCGCTATCGAGGCCTTTACTGCTGGTGATGTTGATGAAGTTTATATTGCCTATCCCAAATTTATCTCTACACTCGTAAACGAGCCCACCATCAAACGTATTCTTCCTATTCGTACTACCCAGGAAAAATCTTTAGTTAATAACTCTAACGAATACGTCTTTGAGCCTTCCATGGAAGAACTTCTCCAAAAACTCGTACCCTATCAAGTCGAAATGTCAATTTTCCAAATTATTACAGAAGCAAGTGCCAGCGAACACTCAGCACGAATGGTCGCTATGAAATCAGCTTCAGACAATGCTTCAGAACTCATCGACAATCTTACCTTAGACTATAATCAAGCCAGACAGACTGCAGTTACTACTGAACTGCTTGACGCGACTACCGCAAGAATGGCATTAGCCAACTAACTAATATAATAGAGGAGATAATATGACAAATAATATCGGAAACATCACTCAAATCATTTCGGTGGTTGTCGATGTTCAATTCAAAGAAGGTCAAGTTCCCGCAATTTACTCGGCCCTACAAGTTAACGCAGATAAAGACAAAACTATTGTTTTAGAAGTTCAACAACTCATTGGTGACAACACTGTTCGTACAGTTGCTATGGATAGCACAGACGGACTCAAACGTAATATGGAGGCTATTGATACTGGCGCTCCTATTAGTGTTCCTGTCGGAGATGGTGCTCTAAGTCGCATCTTCAATGTTCTTGGAGAGCCCATTGATAACAAAGGTCCTGTAGATACTAGTAATCTCCAGTCTATTCATAAACCAGCTCCCACTCTTACTGATCAAGAAAACACTCCAGCCACTCTTGAAACGGGTATCAAAGTAGTTGATCTTATCGCTCCATTTGCCAAAGGAGGTAAAATTGCCGCTTTTGGAGGAGCTGGTACTGGCAAAACAGTTATTATGCAAGAACTTATCAGAAATATCGCCGAAGAACATTCTGGTCACTCAGTTTTTGCTGGAGTAGGAGAACGTACTCGTGAAGGTAATGATCTTTATCACGAAATGAAAGAATCTGGTGTTCTCGAGAACACCATCATGGTCTTTGGTCAAATGAACGAACCACCTGGAGCTAGATTACGCGTTGCCTTGACTGGTTTAACTTTTGCCGAATATTTTCGTGACGAGAAGGGTGAGGATGTACTACTATTTATCGATAACATCTTCCGCTTTTCACAAGCAGGTAGTGAAGTTTCTGCACTCCTAGGTCGTATTCCTAGTGCCGTCGGATATCAACCCACTCTCGCCTCCGAGATGGCCGCTCTCCAAGAACGTATCACTAGTACCAAGAAGGGGAGTATTACTAGTTTTCAGGCTGTTTATGTTCCAGCTGATGACTATACAGATCCAGCCCCAGCCACAACCTTCTCTCACTTGGACTCTACAATTGCCCTAGAACGTTCTCTAGTTGAACAGGGTTTATATCCTGCGGTTGATCCATTAACCAGTTCTTCAAAAATGCTCTCTCCTGACATTGTTGGCAAAGATCACTACGAAGTTGCTCGCGCTATCCAAAAAGTTCTTCAAAAATACAAAGATCTCCAGGATATTATTGCCATTCTAGGTATTGATGAGCTCTCCGATGAAGACAAGCTCTCAGTTGCTCGTGCTCGCAAAATTCAACGTTTTCTCACTCAACCATTTTTCGTTGCCGAACAGTTTACTGGTAGGGGAGGAGAATATGTCAAAGTCGAAGATACCATCAAAGGCTTCCAAATGATCCTAAATGGCGAACTCGATCATATCCCAGAGGGTGACTTTTACATGAAAGGCACCATCGACCAGGTTATCGAAGAATACGAAAAATCTAAATAACCAATTACTAAGTACTACCAACTAAGTACCGAATAATATGACTCACACATTAACACTC
>QMSR01000069.1 GCA_003649695.1 Thermoplasmata archaeon | reverse complement strand
TCGCCCACGTGTCCAACCTGCCCGAGGACATCGCAAGGAGGATGAAACACTCTGCCCTGAGGATCCTCATGGACCTCATGCCCAAGATAAGGACCGAGGTCTGGGGGAGGCGGAACCCCAGGGACCGTGGGGCGGGCATAGCGCTCTGGGCGAGGACCGAGAGGAGCGTCCTGGGAAGCGACGCGCTGGGGGCCAAGGGGGTTCCGGCGGAGAGGGTGGGCACGGAGGCCGCGGAGAAGCTCAAGGCAGAACTCTCCGGGCCCGGCGCCGTGGACGCCCACGCCTCGGACATGCTCCTGCCCTACCTGGCCAGGAACGGGGGCACCGTCGCGGCGGGCGTCCTAACGTCCCACGCCGAGACCATGGTCTGGCTCTTGTCCCTCTTCGGGCACGAAATAAGGGTGGATAAGGGGGAGAAGGTTGTCTTCAGGGCCTGATCACGGTGGCTCGTAGAGCCTGTCCCAGAGCCTCTGAGCGACCTTCCTGGCCTCCTCCATGACCTTTGCCTCGTCGACGGTCTTGAGGACCCTGTCCTCGACCACGATCCTGCCGTCCACGACGACGGTGCGGACGTGCGAGGAATCCATGCCGAAGATGAAGTGACCGGGGAAGTTGCCCTCGTCCATCGGGGTATACGGGTCGTAGTCCAGGACGACGAGGTCCGCGAAGGCCCCCTCCTTTATGACGCCCACGGGCCTCGGAAAGTAGGCGGCCGCCAGCTCCGCGTTGTTCGCGTAGAGCATCCTGAGGACGTCCGGCGCTGGCATGACCCTTGGATCCGCGAGGTGTAGCTTGTGAAGCACGTACGCCACCTTGGCCTCCCTGAACATGTCCATGGTGAAGCCGTCCGTCCCCAGCTTCGGCCTGAGGCCCAGCTGCATCGCCCTGACGACCGGCGCGACGCCAACGGCGTTGTTCATGTTGCTCTCAGGGTTGTGGACGCAGTGGGTCCCGGTGTCCCTGAGAATCATTAGTTCCCTGTCATTCGCGTGGACGCAGTGGACGGCAATGGTCTTTGGCCCCAGGATCCCGTGGGCGTGGAGCCTCTCTATGACCCTCCTGCCGGACTTCCTGAGGGAGTCCATGAGGTCCTCTATGCCCTCGGCGGCGTGGATGTGGAAGCCGGTGTCCAGGCCCTCCGCCGCCTCGACGCACCTCTCCAGGGTCTCGTCGCTGAGGGTGAGCTGGGCGTGGAGCCCGAAGGAACCGGTTATGAACTCATCCCCCTTGTGGGCCTTTATGAATTCCACGTTCTCCCTGATGCCCTCCAGGGCCCTCTCCTCCCCGTCCCTGTCGGAGACCTCATAGGCTATGTTGGCCCTGACGCCGACCCTGCGGAAGGCCTCCTCCAGCCTGGACAGGCTCCCCCTGATGTGGTAGGGGGACGCGTGGTGGTCGAACATGAGGGTAGTTCCGTGCTTTACCGCCTCTATGGCTGTGACCAGGCCGCTGTAGTACGTGTCCTCCAGCGTCAGGCGCTTGTCCAGGTGCCACCAGATCTGCTCAAGGATCTCGACGAACCTGGTGGGGCTGGCCCTGAAGGGCGCCCCGCGGGCGAAGGCCCCGTAGGCGTGACAGTGGGCGCAGATGAGGCCGGGGAGGACTACGCCCCTAGGGTAGTCGAGCACCTCGTGCCCCGGGTTCCCCCTCAGTACCTCCTCCCTCGGCCCAACCTGCCTCACGACGTTGTCCTCGATGAGGACGGCACCGTCCCTGACGATCTTCGTCGCCGCCGGATCGACAACGACGTACCTGCCTGTTACGATCATGTTTTAGCAATGGTTGCGGGTCCTTTTATCCGTTTCAGCACCGAATTGAGCCTCCTCCAGGGGAAGTACTCCTGGGCCGAGATCCTGGGAACCAGCGCCATCAGGACCGATTTCTCCGAGAACTCGACCCTGTCCATGAGCCCCATGGAGTAGAAGCCTATCGCTCCCTCGGCCCTCGAGACCTCGTACCCCAGCTTCTCCTTCATGATGCTCCCGACCTCCTTCCCCTTCAGCGCCTTGATGGTCACGGCCCTCGGGTACTCGAAGCCGGGGCTGCTGCCTAGGGTGACGTAGCCGATCCTGTCGGCGATGGCCGTCACCTGGACGTCTACCCACAGGTCGGAGCCCGCCAGGCGTACGAGGCCGGCCTCGGGCCCGACGGAGTAGTCCACGTCCCCCAGGGCCTTGGCCGCCCTCAGGAGCGCGCCCGCCATCACCTCCTCCCCCACGGGCTCGGGGGGGATGCCGGTATCGACGGGTCTCTCGAGGAGCTCCACCTCGACCCCCTTGAGGAAGCGGGAGAAGGCCCTCCTCACGGACCTCACCTTTACGGGGTTATCGGAGGCGACCGCTACCCTCACGGGCCTGAGCCTCCTGCCCTCCCTGTCCACGAGGCCCCACTCCAGCATCCTGGAGCTCAGGGGGAGGCCGCCCTCCTCCAGGATCAGGGGGATCCTCACCAGCTCCATGGGCCTCAGGCCGGCCGCCCTCCTAAGGGCGTTGATCTCCTTCCCGACCCTGTACGTCTCCGGGCTCACGACGAGGACCCTAATATCGGGGTCCGCCACCGCCGGTCCATACCTGTCCTCCAAAGGGATGATCTCGAAGTCCTCTTTCAGGCCCCTCAGGAACTCCCTGACCCTCTCGGCCCTCTCCTCGTAGGGCCTCACGCGGTAGGGCTTGAACTTCTGCGCGAACTCGGTGGTGGTGACCCCCACCAGGAGCTTCCCCGGCCTGGAGGCGGCGACGCCCAACAGGATCTCATGGGCCCTATGGAAGCGCTGGAAGGTCCCCGCGACGGCTACCTTCAATTCGGCATTACCATCATTATTAGCGTTAAAGTAGGTTGATGGGCGTGAGGATCCTCCTTGCCACCGAGTGGGGGAGCACCACCTCCGGCCTCCTCTCCCTCGGGGGAGGCGTGGTGACCCACGTTGCGGAGCTGGCCTCCCACCTCTCCCGAATGGGCCACGAGGTCTCCGTCCTCGCCGGGAAGGGAGACTACCTCAGGTCGCGGGGGTTCAGGGTCATCGGCCTCCCCGGGCCCGAGGATCCGATGACGAACCTCAATCTGAGCCCCTTCCTCAGGAGGAAAATCTCCGACCTCCTAAAGGAGGAGGAGCCAGACGTGGTGCACGGGCACCACATCTTCTCTAGGATCCCGACCAATGCCGTGATCTCCGCTTCGAGGCTGGGGATGCGCTCGCTCCTCACCACCCACACTAGCCTCGAACTCGGACTGGAGATCGTAGCCAGGTTCGCGGGCATCGTCCCGTGGGTGAGGAGGGCGCTCGGGGCCTCCAGGCCTGTGATAGCGGTATCCTCGAGCTCGGAGAGGCTCGTCCGGGAGATCTGCCCGGACGCGGAGGTGGTGAGGATCCCCAACGCAGTCGACGCGAGGAGATTCAGGCCCATGGACCCCGAAGGGGCCAAGGAGGCCCTGGGCCTCAACGGTAAGGTCATCCTCTTTGTGGGGAGAGTTACTAAGGGGAAGGGGCCCGGCATCCTCCTAGCGGCCGCCAAGAGAATCCCCGAAGGGCGTGTGGTCATCGTGGGTAGGGGGCACTACCTACCAACGCTCAGGTCGATGGTCAGGATCCTCGGAATGGAGGGGAGGGTATCCTTCGCAGGTCACGTCTCCGATGAGGCCCTACCCTACTACTACGCCGCCTCCGACGTGGTCGTGGTGCCCTCGCTCAGGCCCGAGTCGGCCCCCTCCGTTGTACTGGAGGCAATGGCGTCCGGAAGGCCTGTGATCGCCTCGGCGACTGGCGGCATGGCCGAGATCGTGGAGGACGGTAGGACGGGGATCCTGGTCCCGGCCGGGGACGTTGGGGCACTCTCCAGTGCCCTGGAGACGGTCCTCGGGGATCCCGATCTGGCAACAAGTTTGGGTAAGGAGGGGAGAAGGACCGTCCTGAAAAAGTATTCATGGGACGTGGTGATTCCGAAGCTGCTGGAACTCTATGGGGTGGCGTGAATGGGTTACGTCCACCTCTACTACGGCGACGGGAAGGGGAAGACCACGGCAGCGCTTGGCCTCGCCTTCAGGGCCTCGGGGTGGGGGAAGAGGAGCCTCATAATACAGTTCATGAAGAAATGGGAATACGGGGAGTACCAGGCGGCCAAGGAGAACCCGCTGATAGAGGTGAGGCAGTTCGGCATCAGGAGGTTCATAAGAAAGGGGGAGAGACCCCCCGAGCTCCTGGAGGAAATATCTAAGGCCATGGCCCTTGCCAGGGAGGGGGCCGAGTCCGGGAAGTACGACATAATAGTCCTGGACGAGGCGGCGGTGGCCGTTTACTTCGGCGTCCTGGACGAGGACGATCTCCTGGATTTCATAGACGCATACAGGGACAAGGTGGAGATCGTGATCACCGGCAGGAAGGCCTCTCCGAGGCTGATTGAGAAGGCGGATCTGGTAACCGAGATGAGAAAGGTTAAACACTACTACGACAGCGGGGTCACGGCGAGGGAGGGCATAGAGTACTGATCAGGCATAGCCGTACATGCGGTACAGGATGTAGATCAGGGTCATTACGTAGGCTATTAGGAGTATGAAGTAGAGGAGGGTCGTGTGGTTGGAGAAAAACCTGACCACGGGCTTCATGCCCTTCCTGAGCGCCTGCTTCAGCTGCGCGCCGAACTTGCGCTTCTTGCCCTTCTTGGCCTCTGCCATCGACCGAATATCGACCGTCCCGATAAAAAATTAGGTCTTTATACCGAATTCCCCTTATCGGTGGGAAATGAGGTTCCCCGAGGCCGTGGAGAGGAGGCTGAAGAAGAAGGTGTGCATGAAGTGCGGAGCCCTCAACGCCTGGAATGCCACTAGGTGCAGGAGGTGCCACTCCAGGGACCTCAGGCCCAAGCACATCGAGCGCAGGGCCGGGCGCTGATCACTTCAGGTGCACGTCCATCTGCGGGAACGGGATCTCGAAGCCCCTCTCCACCAGGGTCCTGTAAACGAGTTCTACGAGCTCCTTCTTGACGGGGAACCAAACCTTCGTCGGGGCCCAGGCCCTGACCCTGAGCACTATGGCCGAATCCCCCAGCTCCTCCACGTACACCTCCGGCTCGGGATTCTCGAGGACTAGAGGGTGGGACCTGAGCGCTCCCATGATGGCCTCCCTCGCTGCTGGAATGTCGCTGCCGTAGGCGATA
>QMSR01000068.1 GCA_003649695.1 Thermoplasmata archaeon | reverse complement strand
GCTTATGAAGTGGGCTCCTATAGCACAGTCTTATAAGAACCTGATTGCTTGTTTAGATACGATAGATATACTACCTGACGATATTCCGTTAGTAGTTGAAGTCATATACAGACATCTGTACAATAACACTCATGTTAGAGCTACTAAGTATACTATGCAGTTAGGTTCGGAAGAGCTAGAAGTCTATGAGTACGAAATAGTTGAAGGTAAGGGACCTGACCAAGTGAGAGATTTGGGTAAAATTGACGGTTCTAACAAGGAACAGGACAATGACGCTAACGGTGGTAACATGAGTGATAGTGACCAACGCAACCAAGCATCTAATAGGTCTCAAAACAAATCCTCAAAGTCTTCTGAAAGAGTCATCTTTAAGAACGTTACTGTTAAATCTGCAAACGATGGTAAACATAAGTCACAGTTCAAGTATGCATTCCCTGAACTAGTTGAAGCTCTGAAACAAGCAGGTAAAACATCATGTGACTTAGACAGAGAGCTACAGTTCGTAAAAAGTCCTGTTGACCTCACTAGATACCTCAATAAGTACTTCGAAAATGTCAAAGCGGGTCTAGATGATGTTTCATTCTTGCGTATGTCAAGATTAGACTACCTACTTGCATCCATAGAACGTCAAAGACGCTTGAAGTTACCTGCTTATGTTTCACGTACTGTAAAGACTGTTATCGGAATAGACTCATCTGGATCTATCAGTGATGATGAGTATGAGCACTTCATCAGTATAATCTGGAAGCATAGAGACATATTAGAAGGCAAGGTTGTAGTTTGTGACTGTGATATAAAGAGTGTACTAGACTTGAAAGATTCTAAGAAGACTGAGTTGGAGAAGTTCCTAAAAGTCAGAAGAGGTTACGGCGGTACAAGCTATGAACCAGTTTTCGAAATAGCTGAACGCGAGAATGTAGAGATAGTTATCTACTTCACAGACTTATTCCCAGACAGGTTCCCAGAGAATCCTAAGTTTAAGGTACTCTGGGTTGTTAAACTATCTCCAGAGAGCTACTCAGTAGATGTACCTTATGGGACTGTTATCTGGTTCTGAAAAGACTGATTCAGTAATACAGAACAGTTAAAGTGACTTAGCAATTCTTGTAGGGTACACAGTGGGTGCTTAGTTCTCTCGTCCTAACTAGAGCGGGTACAGTGCTGACTGAACTCGTCAGTCCTGTTTGTGTGTACCCTCCTGAGTGGGAACAGTCGTGTTAAATGCCTATCTCTCAAACAGAGACTCCACATCTTCTCGATGGGATCGAGGTGTTCCCACTTTTCTGGGGAAGTAGTGTGTTTAACTTGGCGGTGTCCGTAGATGTGATTCGCGGAGTGTCGAGACGGTTGTTCGTCTCGGACGTAGGGCGAATCACATTAGTGGTACTTCCCCAGTCTGGTCACTCTTGTTTGAGTGTGCAGTATGTTAAGCTAGACTAGACACAGTTGCAATTCTCGGAGTCTGTTAAACACTAGCGTTTTTAGTGCACACTCATATCAACAGAGGGGGGTTGTTGTGTCTAAGACCTACAGATGCTATAAGTGCAACACTAGTCTAGAGCAACATGGCAAGATGCTCGTTTGTCCTAAGTGTAAATTCATGCTTAGCAAGCGTGCTATTAATTCTGCTGAGCAGAGACGCGAACATCTTGAGCATCCTGAGATTTATCGCTCTAGTCATGACAAGTACAACGAAGTCTTTAAGTCAGTTGTACAAGACCAGAAAAAGTCTCGGTATATTTGTCCAATTTGCAAGACACGTAGTGTTTATAGGACTAAAGACGGTAGACTAATTTGTGGGGAATGTCTGCTAGTGATTAAGAGAGTCTACCTGGACGGTGCTCTCAAAGAAAAAGTCGTTAGGATGCATAATAAGGGTTGGTCACCAAGTGAGATCATCAAAGAGACCTGTTTGCCACCTGCTACTGTGTTTACCATTATTAGGCGTTATTGCTAGCTAATAACGCAGAGGGAGGGTTCTTGCATGTCTTATGTCTGCTATAAGTGTGGCATCCAACTAAAGGTGTCAGAGTCAAGGGGCAGGAAATACTACATTTGTCCCAAGTGTTCTTATGCGATTTCTAAACATAGACTTAAGTGGGCAAGACGAAGACTCAAAGGAGTGAGACGAAGCAATAAAATTCTAGACGTGTACGAAGAAGTATACAGAAACACTCTCACTGATCAGAAACACACAGAGTTCGTTTGTCCTCTGTGCAAAACCAAGACTGTCTATGAGACTCCGTATAAGCAACTAGTTTGTAGCAAATGTTTGTTAGTCATCAAACAAGGACATAGAGTTCCTAAAGAAATCAAAGAACAAGTGGTGAAATTGCATCGTGAAGAAGGCTATCAGTACACGGAGTTAATCAGAAAGTTCTGTTTGAGTCCTTCCATGGTTCACAGCATTCTGGTGCGACAAAGAGACTAACAATCTGCATTGAGTGACCTAACAAGTGTTTGCTAAGAGTCTAGTCCTCACAAAAGGAGCCTGCATATGGACAAACACATACTGTTGTTCTCATCTGGAGTAGACTCATTCATTGCATACCACTATCTCAAGAAGCAACACGGCATAGACAAGCTACAATTAGTCTACTTTTTCAATAGCAACATTAAGTACGCTCAAGCTGAACTGTATTACGTACAAAAGTGCAAAGAAATCGTCCAAGACGAATTACTTGTCCTTCCTGTAAAGTTTCCCTTGATGGAAGACAATGAGAGCTTCATCCCAGCAAGGAATCTATTATTTGCTTTACAGTCTGTTTTAGATTTAGCTTACCCAGAGTATGATAATGTCTACGTCTACTTAGGTGGTCTAAGAGACGACCGAGTAAGTGACAATTCACCTGAGTTTGCTAAGACTCTAAGTGAAGTACTAACTCTTTCATGTAGTAGACAGATTAATGTTAAGAGTGCTTTCGATTACAAACTGTCTAAGTCTGAAATTGTCAAATGGTTTATTGACAACTTTCCTGACCAGACTAACAACTTGGTAGATTACACGTTTTCATGTTATGCTCCTAAGGGTGTAGAACATTGCTACTCATGCAGAGCATGCTTTAGACGAAATGTTGCATTACAGGACATAATCCTGCTTCCGTTCCATGACAGGAAGAAACTCTCAGACTGGTACAAGGATTTTAAGAAGCATCCGCAGAATTATGACGAAATACGTCGACGTGAAAGCATACGTTATATCGAACGTTTAGATAAAGCACAAAAACTTTTGCAAAGGAGTCGACTATGAGCACTGCACCGCATACAGTAAAGAGACGTTTTATGTTTTCAGCTGCACATAGACTACCTCAAGTGGATGAAGATCACAAGTGTCATTACGTGCATGGTCATAACTATACAGTGGATGTCGAAATTAGTACAGTTTCATTAGATGAACGTAACTTCGTACTTGATTTCAAGGACTTAGAGTTCTTTGAAGAGTTCTTGCGTAACGAATTTGACCATAAACTCTTAGTCTGGGAGAAAGATGAGAAGTTAGTCCAAGTAGCTTTCCAGAACACTGATATCTTCAAAGTTAAAGTTATCCCAGTAACTCCTACATGTGAAGAACTTGCTGAACTGTTTGCACTGTATGTAACGTCTGTAATCAGTACTATGTTAAGCAAGGACTTCAAGGTTAGAGTAACTGTATGGGAGTCTGACAAATCATGTGCATCATACGAGACTAAACTGACATAAGTTATTTCTTAAGAACGTGTAGCGTGCTAAGCTCTAAGTCTACAAGACTAGAGTTCACAATCTGTGCCCTGTTTGCGTACACGTTCTGTTTGATTGCAGGAAGCAGTGGTGCTCAGCCGTGCGTTAGTTGTCTCAGTAGCAGGTCTCATCCAGCGCTGACGGAATCCGTCACAGCTCATGATCCCGCTTGATGTGCTTCCTGCTTTTCGTTTAGGGTGTGCAGTGAGTGCTAAGTTTATACGAGGGTTCCAAAGGGCCAGTGATCTGACAATGTCTGGTCACCACCCTCGCAGTCTTGTGCACACCCATTCTTAGTGTCAAGCGTTTGTCAAACAACAACAGAAGGAGGTGTTGCATGGACTGTCGTCATTTCGTCCCATTTAGAGAACTATTCCGTGACGAACATGAACCTGCAGACAAAGGCTTGTGTACTTGGCATGTTGAATTCGAGAAGTGGAACAATGTTGATGTCGCTGTCATCCCAGTTGTGAGCAAAGAAGACTGTTACAAATGTGTGCAACAAAAACAGAACAAGGAGGGTTAGAATGCAGTTATTTGATGGTCACTTTTCACTCAAACATGGTGACAAATCACTAGACGTTAAGGTCACTTGTACACAAGAGCAGGGTATTTGCAAGCTCGAGTTAGGGTTCTATAACTCAGGTGAACCAAACGTTATCGTTCAGTTCTTAGGTAAAGACCTAGACGACATATCAAATCGCATTAGACTGCTAAGAGACATCTTAACAACATATAAGGACAAGCTTAACCTGCATTGATATATAGTTAGCTGCAATTAGATGGACTAGGGCATAGTCTAGTTTGCAACAACAAAGGGAGGTGTAGAAAACTTCTATGTGTGGAATCTTTGGCTTTTTATGTAACGAAGGTATCTTAGACACTACGAGTTTAGAAACTCTCATACTTGAGGCAAGAGAGCGTGGCAAAGATGGTTTTGGTTTAGTAGTGATTAGACCCAGTACTAACGAAAAAGTTTTCGAATACAGATCTACGATAGACTACGTTAATGTAAGAGAAAACTTCTTACGTGAGTTCAATAGAGTAAATATGCAGTTAGGCGATATCATACTGGGTATTTGCAGGAATGCTCCTGAGACTGAACTTATGTCAACACAGTTAGATGTAATACAACCCTTAGAGGTAGATAACTTCATATACGTTCATAATGGTTCTGTCACAGATAAATATGTTAACGAATACAAAGATCGAATGAAAACAGGATTAGACTCTGAAGTTATTGGGTTAGCCTACAGCAATTACGGACGTAATATGAAGATCGCTTTAGAAAACATTAGTGGTGGATGGTCGTTGATAGGGTTAGACAAACTTAAACGACAGTTAGTAGTAGCAACATCATTCCTACCACTAGCACAAGGTTATATAAGAGGCTATGGATACGTTATACATAGCAGTATTAGTGGCATACGAAAACTATTAGCAAGGTTG
>QMSR01000067.1 GCA_003649695.1 Thermoplasmata archaeon | reverse complement strand
TGGGGGGCCTACGAGGTCGGCCTGGACCGCTCCATGATCGGGGGCTACGGCCTGGATGACAGGCTCAACGCCTACCTAGCCTTCAGGGCCGTCCTGGACCTCGAGGTACCGGAGCACACCTCGGTCGCCCTCTTCTACGACAGGGAGGAGATTGGGAGCGAGGGCTTCGCGGGGGCCCAGAGCTTCTTCACCAAGAAGGTATACTTCGAGCTCCTGAGGCTGAGGGGCGAGGGACCCTCGTACCCCAACTTCCTGGACGCGGCCCTCTCCTCCAAGGCGGTCTCTGCGGACGTGGACGCGGCCGTCGACCCGACCTTCAAGCAGGTCCACGACCTGAGCAACGCCGCACGCCTGGGGCACGGGGTTGCGATTCTGAAGTACACCGGGCACGGCGGCAAGTACGGGGCCAGCGAGGCCAGGGCCGAGTACATGGCCGAGGTCCTGGACGTCCTGGACAGGCACAAGGTGATCTACCAGATGTCGACCCTGGGCAAGGTCGATTGGGGAGGCGGAGGCACCGTAGCCAAGTTCCTGGCCAGGTACGGGATGGACATCGTGGACATGGGCGTCCCAGTGCTGAGCATGCACTCCCCCATGGAGATTGCGTCCAAGCTGGACTGCTGGTCCGCCTACAGGGCCTTCAAGGTGCTCATGGAGGAGCTGTAGGGCGCTTGGTCCAGCGCACCGAAACCATCTTGGACCTCCCCCCGATCCAGAGGAGGAGGACCTTCCGGACGGCGTGGGCCACCCTAGCCAGCCCGGCCAGGGTGCTGATATCGCTCACGGAACTCGCCGGGGAGACCAGCCACTCCGAGTGCCTTGAGGAGGGGCCCGCGTAGACGCGGTAAAGGGCCCCGAACTTGAGTCCGCTCTTGGGGGCCGTCCCCCACATCCTGAGCGTGGAGTAGATCTCGTCGAAGGGCCCCCTGATCGGGTTCGGGCCCCTGGCCAGTCCCAGTTTGTGGAGGAAGGAGTACTCCTCCTGGGAGAGGATGAGCCCGAACTCGGTCCTGACCCCGTACATGAGCTGCTCCAGCTCCCCCCTACCACCGGAGACCAGGTACCGGTCCCCAAGGGCCTCGACGACGATTCCTCCCCTAGGCAGGGGGAATGAGCCCTCCAGGTGCCCGACGCCCCGCAGCTCGTAGTAGGTCACGTCGCCCTCCCTGTCCGGCACTGCCAAAAAGCGGATCTCGGTCTCCCGGACCTCCTCGAGCTCGCGAACTGGAAGAGGGTCCTCAGGCCTCAGGACGTCCATCCGGGCGCCGCCCAAGATCAGGTGCCCGTCCCCGGGCCTGGGCTTGAGCCCCATCATCCTGAGGTCCCTGTACGCGAGGTACAGGTCGAAGGCCCTGGGGTCGGAGGATGCGAGCCTGGAGAGGGCCTCCTCGAAGGTTATCGCGCGGCCGCCCAGCCTGCCCACGGCCGTCCCCCTCTCCAGGACCAAGAGTGCCTCTATGGGGTGGAGCTCGAGAAACCCATCGGCGGGCCTGCCCATCCCGGCCAGGGAGAGGCGCTTGGCCAGGTGGCCGCTGCACCTCCCCCTCAGCCCCTCGTCAAGCTCGAGGGTCCTCATGAGAAGGGAAGGAGGAAAGCCTCCCTGACACCGCCGTCCTCCGGATCCAGGGCGCTGGTGAATGCGAACCTGAATCCGAGCCTCTGGGCCAGCTCCCTCAGCTCCTCCTCCCAGAACTGGGCCTCGTACTTCCTGTCGGCCTTGTTAGCTACGACGACTATCTCCGCCCTGGGCTCCAGCTCCCTGATCTTGGAGACCCAGGCCGGCAGGCTCTCGAGGGTCTCGTACCTGGTGACGTCCACCACCAGGTACACGACCCTGGATCCCTTGATGATGCCGTCCAGCTTGGGGTCCAGGCTGCTGGCGTCCCAGATCAGGAGCTGGAGCTCCCTATCCCCGACCCTCAGGGTCTTCTTGTACATCCTGCTCCTGGCGGTCGGGGTCGTGGTGGGCTCCCCGGCCACGAAGGAGGCCACCAAGGAGCTCTTGCCGACCTCGGCGTCCCCGACCACGCAGACCTTCAACATCCCCTGCAAGGGCAGACCCCCCATCTCCATTTTCGGGGCTATAAAAATGATTAGCGCTCGAAGACTATGGAGGCGTATCCGACTACCCTGGGCATGGGCTCCACCTCCCCCGAAGTTGCGTACTTGAGGAGCCTCGCCCTACCGCCGGTCGCGCAGTAGGCCGCAATTATAGGACCATAGCCGCAGGCCGAGACCCTGCCGCTGCTGGTCAGCTTGTAGAACTCCTCGATGTCTCCACCCTCGAGGGCCTTTATCGCCCTCCCGTCCCAGCTGTAGGCGGCCTCCCTGGGGACGTAGTGGGAGAAGTCGGAGGAGGCCAGGATCACGGCGTCCCTCCCGACCTCCGCAACGGCCTCCCTGATCCTCCTCCCCAGGATCCTGGAGGCGTTGAGGCTCTGGTCCATCATGACTATCGGGACCACCCTGGCGCGGGGGAAGAGGTACTTGATGAAGGGGATCTGGACCTCTATGGAGTGCTCGTAGATGTGTGCGTCAAGGTCGAAGACGGCGCTGTCGCCGACGATGGCCCTGGCCAGCTCCTCGTCCAGCTCCGCCGGGCCGAGGGGGCTGTCGTAGCCCATCGGGCAGACGGAGATCCTGGCCCCTAGGCCCGTGTGGTTGGGCCCTATGACGACGAAGGTCTCCGGGATGCGGTCCTCGGCGATGGCCTTGTAGGTGTGGGCGGCCACGGGGCCTGAATAGATGTAGCCTGCGTGGGGGACCACGCCCCCGAGGACCCTCCTGGCCCCGGAGGGCCCCTTGGGCAGGGAGCCGGGGCCCAGGGGGTGGGTGAAGAGGTCCTCTATCGTCCTCCTGAGCTCCTCCGGGCCGGCCGGGTAGAAGGTGCCGGCCACCACAGGCTTCCTCATAACACTGTTTCAAAGTCCTCCGGCTTATAAGTAAATTCCGAGTAGTCCTTGATGTCCCCCCTGTTCTTGAGTATCTCCCTGGCCAGGAGCCAGTAGATGAGGGCGAGGGACTTCCTCCCCTTGTTGTTCGCCGGGATGGCCAGGTCGACGAAGCTGAGCCTGTTGTTCACGTCCACGATGGCCACGATGGGGATCCTCATCCTCGCGGCCTCCCTCAGGGCCTGCTGGTCGACGGCCGGGTCCGTGAGGATGATCACCTCCGGCTCGATGAAGTGCGGAAGGCTGGGGTTCGTCAGGGTTCCCGGTATCATCCTACCCGGGATGGCCTTGGCCCCGACCACCTTGGCGAACATCTCTATGGGCCTGTGTCCGTAGATCCTCTGGGAGACCACGAGGATCTTGTCCGGCGGGAACCTGGCCAGGAACTTACCAGCTACCCTGATCCTCTCGTCGGTCTTCCTGACGTCTATGATGTAGAGGCCGTCGTTCCTCACGTGGTCCACGAACCTGAGCATGTCCTTGGTCTTGACCTTGGTCCCGATGTGAACCTGGTGCTCCTCGTAGACCCTCCGGGGGACAAGCAGGTCCTCGTCCATTTCCAAGCCTTAGGGTCTTCCCCTTTTAAGACTTAGCACCGAGCCCCTCCTCGATCCTGATGAGCTCGTTGAGCTTGGCCGTCCTCTCTCCGCCCACTACACCCGTCTTGATGAATCTGGCCCCCACGGCGACGGCGAGGTGCGCTATGAACTCCTCGCAGGTCTCTCCGCTCCTGTGGGAGACCACCGGCTCCATCCCCCACCTCCTGCCCTCGGCCACCGCCGAGAGGGTGTCCGTGACGGTCCCTATCTGGTTGGGCTTGATGAGGACTGCCCTGGCGACCCCCTCGGGCCCCAGCTCCCTGATCCTGGCGGGGCTCGTCGTGAAGAGGTCGTCCCCAACGACCAGGACCCTGGGGTGCGCCCTGACGATGGCCCGGAAGGAGTCTATATCGTCCTCGGCCGCAGGGTCCTCCAGGTAGAAGACCCCGAACTCCTCCACCAGGGAGCCAAGCTCGACCACGTAGTCCTCGGGGTCCAGCCTCTTACCCATGAATTCGTACCTCTTGCCATCGAAGAACTGCGAGGCTGCGGCGTCCACGCCTATCTTCATCTCCCCCGCGACCTCCCTGAGGATGGAGAGGGCCTCCCGGTCGTCGACGGGAGCCGCCCAGGCCCTCTCGTCGTTCACGCCTAAGTGGATGGGCCCCTTCCTCCCCCTGACCAGGTCGGGGATCCTCGCGTGCACCTCCGCTGCCCTAATCGCCGAGGCCAGGAAGCTCTCCTCCTCCGGTATCACCAGGAACTCCTGGATGGTCGGGCCCCCTATAGTGTGGGCCCCGCCGCCGATGACGTTGCCCACAGGCCTGGGGAGGCCCTTGGGTCCGATGCCACCGAGGTACCTGTACAGGGGCATCTCCGAGAGGGAGGCCCCCAGCTTGGCGAGCGCCATCGAGAGGGCTATGGCCGTGCTCCCCCCGATCTTCGCGAAGTTAGGGGTTCCGTCGATTTCCCTCAGCAGGGAGTCGAAGCCCTCCTGGTCGTGGACCTCGTGCCCCAGGATCGCCTCCCTGACGGTTTCGGAGAAGACCCTCAAAGCGGTCCTCCAGCCCCCCTTGGGGAACGCCACCACCTCCCTCCTCCCCCTGCTCTTCCCGGAGGGGGCTGAGGCCCTCGCGACGATGCCTGAGGACGATAGCTCGGCCTCCAGGGTTATCCTGCCACGGCTGTCGAGTATGGGTCTGAGTTTTGCATCCTCAATAAGGTCCTCCATCCCACATTCCACCTTTTTCCGCCTATTAACAGTTTGTTTGACGTGAAGATCCTGATTCTTGTAACGCCGAGACTCCTGCGGCTCGTTGAGAGCATAGCGGGACGGGTCTCCAACATCTTCGGCCTCCCCGTCGAGGTAGGTGAGTGGGATCCCGGGGTGTCCGGAAGCGGGGGGATGGCTGGGGAGGCCCTGGCCCTGGTCCCCAGGATCCCCGGCGCGAAGGTGGTCGGGGTCGTGGAGGAGGACGTCACAGTTTCGGGACTGAATTTCGTATTCGGCCTGGCGGAGCTAGAGGGGTCGGCCGCAGTCGTCTCCGTCTACAGGTTGAGGTCAGCATCTGCGTCGGTCCTCAGGGAGAGGCTCCTGAAGGAGGTGGTCCACGAGCTCGGACACACCTTCGGCCTACGCCACTGCCCAAACCCCAGCTGTGTGATGAGCTTCTCGAACT
>QMSR01000066.1 GCA_003649695.1 Thermoplasmata archaeon | reverse complement strand
TCAGCTGTCGGGGGACCAGGTAACATACTTCTTGGACTGATTTTAGTAGCAATGCTATTCAAATTTTTAGACGCAAGCTATACAATTTGGAATCCGTAGTGGTAGGTAGTTTACTTCATTCGACCAAGAATAAAACCACCCAGAAATGCTGTAAAGTATAGCACCAAGCTGAGTTCATTATCAGTGAATAATACAAAGGTTACAGGGAGAAACATTAATCCGAATATCAAAAACGCCTTTGCGAATTCATCCATTTCTCCCCACCTTTTGCTTTGACAATCAGGTTAATAAGGGATGTTTCTATTTCTGTTTCTGTTCCGTGGATTTCTTCCGATGGTAGGTTTTGCACCTTGACTTCTAGTTTGAAACCATCCATTCCGTCTGGCTTTGCTTTGTTTTTAATCATCGCCATAATTCTCCTAAAATCTTCAGCAGATTCTATGCTCCATTTACATATAATGGCGTCAGAAACGAGGTCTCTTATGACTACTTCCACAAAAAATTATTAATCAGGATATATAAACATTTTATGCAATTTGAAGATGCGTTGTCAGCTTTGTCTTTTATGGGATTTGAAATAAAGGAAGAACCATCTTGTATCGTTCTCTCTAAAGAATTTGATAGAATATTGCTTCGATTCGATAACAGAAAGCTTTACGCCACCTATATAATAATGACAAGGAACGGTCCGAAAACCAGCACGAGGGAGTATTTTCTAACAAATTGCGATGACCTCCACGCTTTGATAAAGTATGAATATCAAGATGTGAAAGATGAGATAACAAGGGAGGATATCACGAGAATAATCGAGGATGTAAAAAATGTCTTTAGTAACAATGGATTTGAAGTTAAGGATGTTGGAGGAGGCGTTGTTGTAAAGATTAATGAAGGTTACGTTTGGGTTAAGATTAAGTATCCGATTTGCCTCGAAGTTAGCGTTGTAAGACCGAGTTTTACGACTAGATTCAAATTGTCTTTTGATACAATAAAAGACCTACCCAGAATATTAAAAATAATTTTGAAAAAAGAAGTAAAAATCAGTTAGAAGTTCAACGACGTTCTTTTGTTTTTGTGTATGCACGAAGAACCTGGGTTGATGGAACTATGTATACCTTATGAAAGCCCTCGTATTGGTCTCCGTTGTATACTTCGACACCAGACATTATCAACCAGTCCCCTTCCGCCTTTACCTTTATTGCCTCCAAAATTTTTCCGTCCAGTAATTCTATTCTCATCATTTTCTTCACCTCCCGTTTTTAAATTTGTAAAAAGCCGAATATAAAAAATCTATTGCTTAATTTCGACCATTCCAGTGTCAAAATCGATGGAAATTTCCTTCACTTCGTAACCGATTGATTTAATCCTTTCTTCCTGTTCTTTAGTTAGTTTTCCCTTGAAGGCTACGACCCTCGTTCTTGAGAAGTAAATAACATTATATATCCCCTTCCCCAACCGCTGGTAAAACAATGTCCCTGCGTCATGAACGAGACCCATCAGCAATTCTGGGTCGCTAATGTTTGCTACCAAACCGAATTCCATGATAACATGTTTTAGCTTTTTAATTTTACTTCTTTCGGAGAGCTTGCCGGTATTCCGTTACAGCGACAATGTTAAATATGTGATGCTTGTTGTATAGTTATGGCTGATTGGGAAGAAGTTAGCTCAGAGTTTCCGAAATGGTGTCAACGAATTGGAGGAAAACTCTCGAAATTTAGAGAAAACGAACTTTCCTGCACTATGGAAAGTAAGTATGGGGGAGCAAGGCAGATAACATCTATAATAATGTCAAAAACTCCTTCTGGAGAAGTTAAATTGACCGCATTCCTTCGAGTTGATGCAAATATCTTCATGGGTAATGAAACAATAATAAGAAGCAGAAATGTGCTGGATATAGATGTTGATGAAGATACATTGACATTGGAGCTTCCCCAAGGATTTATAATGGAGGTGCAACCAACACCTAGAAAAGCGGGAGTTCAGGTGATTGGAGAAAAACCGAAAGCAATAAAAGTTTTCCTGAAATCACATAATTATTCAATAATATCTGAGCATTTCGCAAAATAATCGCCCCGACTAAAAGTCCCCCGGAGGGCGAAGAGAGACCCGAGATGAGACCGCCTCATATAGTGGGCAGGTCGAGAGGGTCTCTCAACTAATCATGTATTCTATAGTCTTTTCTAGAAGCTTCTTATTTTCTGGCATGTGTTTCGCTAGCTGGCGTAATATATTTTTTTTAGTGCTTTTATCGTAGATTGTACTTTCTAAAACATCAACAATATCCTCATCGTTTGAGAATACTGCTATAAAACCACCGAATACTAATATAATGGTGCCAGATTTACTAAGGTATATGTCAACTTTCTTGCAATGATATCTTGCTTTCAGGAGAGGAATTTTCACAGAACTTAAATGCCTTGACCTTTTGATGGCTTTGTAAAGAGGATTTTGTCTTTCCAGCGGGTGAGCATTAATTTCCCCCATTTTGTTCACGCACCTCCCCTAATACCTTCCCCACTCACTTCTTCTTTCTACAATCTGATTCTGCAAGTAAACCGCCAACTGTAAAACCTACAACAAAACCAAGTAGATAGCTTGCCATATCCATTTCACTTCACCTCACTCACTTTCCTCCCCAATTTCCTTTTTGAGATACTCCAACATAGCTATTGCTGTGTCGATAGTGAAAATATAAGCAGCAGACATTTTTATTTTCCGTAGCTTTTCTATTTTTTCATCTATCTTTCTAATTACTTTAGCAAGTGTGAGTTCTATTGCTCTATCCACATCCCCCCGTTGAACTCCGATATCCTCCTTAACCCATTCCTTTATATTCATCTCTTATTACCTCCTCCAACAGTTTCATTAGTTCCTCTTTTGAAAATTCCCAGAGAAAAACCCAAAGAAATGCCTTTACGACTTCCTTGTTCAATGGAATGGATAAATAATTCTTTCGCTTCCAATTTTTGTCGAAAACCTCAATCCTTATTTCCTCCCAAAAAGTTGAATAACAAATTTCGTAAGTTGCCCAATTGAAATGCACACTTATTCCGTATGTTCCCATCTCACCCCCTCCTCTTCCTCCCAGATTGGACTCCAAATTTCTTCCACATCTTTTTTCTCTAAAAACTTTTTCAGCTCTCTGAATGTCCAACTCATGCCTTCAATATATCCCTTGAAGTATGTCTCGCTTACATCGTCAAGCGTTTCCCTTGCCTTCCCAAGCCAATATTCTGACCATTCTATCTCATTCTTCACTCTTTCAATCAATTTCTGCAATTCCAGCAGTTTCGGGTCAATCCCTATCTCTCCCGTGCACATTCTTCATCACCTACTTTTCATTTCTTATCCTCTCCATTACTTCTTCACTAAATCTAACAACATAAAACCGATAAAAGTAGTAGAAATACTCCCAGAAATTCCACAACCACGCATCCTTTATTTTCCTATATGCTTTTCTCATGAACCAGACGAAATCTCCCACAAGTCTGTGGCTCAGTTCTGCGGGAATACCCCTTACCTCACAGGCAAACTTTATGAAATCTCCGATACTATACCTGTCATAATCGTCTATTTCATTCTCAAATTTCTTGAACTTCTTCATGAAAATTCTGAAAGCTTCCTCATTCCACTTCTCCTGAAACTTGACATATGACTCAAGGAATTCCCGCACTTCTTCTATTTTATTCTCCGTTAACCCTTTTCTTTTTGTCACCCTCGCCATCCTATTTCCTCCTTGACCCGTTTCTCTATATAATCCCAAATCTGCCAATCCGTCATGTTCAGGAATTTCTCTTTTAAGTATGCTTTCCTTTTCTGTACTTCCCCAAATATTTCCTTTGTGATTTTGTATATATGGTCATCCACAACCATTTCAGCTAAGATTCTTTCTTTTAGCGATTTCTTCTTTTTACTCATTTCTCACCCACCTCTTTTCTATATTTCCGAAATTTCCTTATCGCCTCCTGAAGCAGTTTAATCAGAAGTTCAGCATCCTTATCATCAAGTGTCGCTTCCATATAGTTGTATTGTGTGTCCCCCTTCAAGCAGAGCGAAATCCATGTAATTTCCCTGTCTTTCTCAACCTGCTTTTGAACCGAAACCTCAATCACTCCATCCCATGGAAATAGGATTTTTCCCCAAGCCACTTCCCTTACTTTTTCCATTCCTTCCTTCCCTCCTTTACAAGTTTTAGAATTATGGCTATGAAGATTATCAAGAGCCATATCAACAAGTCCCTGATAAAATTCGACAGAGATTCGTCCATATTCTTTACCCACCCCCTACACTTCCAATTCTGAAATCACCACCTTCACTACCCTTCCTTCAAACTTTTTTGCCAAACTATACGGAAGATGTATAAAGGCATTACCGGACTTATATACCCGAATCTTTTTCAAAATAACAGCTCTCCCCTTAGATTCTTCCACAATTATCGTGCCTTCTTTCATTTCCGCTCACCTCCTTATGATTTTTTTTCCCTCTATCTTTCTTGCCATAGTATTAATACCACAAATGTTATTTATAAGTTTATCTCCTTTTGTCGTAAGAAGACCACCCGTTAAAACGGGTGGATGAATTGCGACCACGATTTTTCACCCCCTCTATGTATTTTTCGATGGTTTCTGACGAGACATGTCCTGCTGTGCCAACATAGTAGCTTGGAGACCATAGACCACTACTCCAAAATTCTTTTTTCTTTAGTTCTGGAAATTTTTCAAATATCCTTTTTGCAGTAACTCCTTTTAGAACTTTTACTATATTTGTTGGGGCTTCAAACGGTGGTGCTGAGATAAACAAATGTATATGGTCAGGCATTACTTCCAATTCAATTACTTTCCAACCTTTTGTTTCTGTAATCGTTTTAATCAAGTCTTCGAGATATTCCTTGATTTTTCCTCTTAGTATTGGTTTTCTATACTTCGGACACCAAACGATATGGTAATTAATTTCATAAACGGCTGAGCTTGTTCTTCCCATATATGACCTATAGGTGAAAGTATTTAAAGGTTTTGACCTATAGGTATGTCGTGCTAAAGGCTACTAAAGTCATCAAAGCAAAAATAGTCCACCTGACAAAAATTAAGGAAAAATTGCTTTCCCAAGAGTTTGAAAACCTGCAAAAATTTCTTCGTGGAGATAAAACAGTAGAACTCTATTCAGCTAACAAACAGCAAGCAAGAAG
>QMSR01000065.1 GCA_003649695.1 Thermoplasmata archaeon | reverse complement strand
CAGCGGCTTCCTGCTGTTCCCCGGCAACGGCACCGAATTGGCCCCCGTGCTGGGGGCCTACAGGGCGACGTTCTACGTCGATGGCGGTCTCGCCTTCCTGGTAGAGAGGACCGACTACTGGAATAAGGTCGGTGAGATAGACGTATACGTCAACGGAGAAACTAGGAAGGTGCTCAGGAACGACCCGGAAAACTACTTCACACCACAGGCCTGCGCGTATTACGGTGGCAGGCTTTTCCTCGTGGGGGACAGGGCTGGCAGGACGGTTATGCTGAGTACGGGGTGGGACTGATGCTGAAATTTGAGTGTCTGTTTTGCGAGAAGTGCTGCTACTTCGAGGACGAGGAGGAGATGCCCGTGGTCTTCGAGGACGAGGTACGGAGGCTTAGGGCCCTCCGGGACGACCTCGAGTTCGTCCCCTTTGGCGACGGTAGGTATCGCTGGATCATTAGGGGTTATTGCCCTTTCTTCGACAGGGAGAAGCGCAGGTGCAAGATACATGAGCATAAGCCCACGTCCTGCAGGATCTACCCCCTCATCCTCATGGGTGACGGCAACCTGGCGATCTCCGAGGAGTGCGAATGGGTTAAGGAGCACCCGGAGGTGAAGGAGATGGAGTTCAGGGAGCTCCTACTGGTGTTCGAGGACGAGTTCAGGGCGCTCTTCAGGAGGCTCCTGGGTTTCGTTAATAAATGATGTGGGGGCATAATCCACCATGGGATTCGAGTGGTACACCGATTTCGTGGACCTCGGGCACGAGCCTGGACCCGATGAGCTCGTGGCCCTATTCAGGATAGAGCCCTCAGAGGGCATCTCCATGGAGGAGGCCGCTGGGAGGGTGGCCTCCGAGAGCTCGATAGGGACCTGGACCACCCTAAGCACCATGACTCCGGAGCTCAGGTCCCTCATGGCCAGGGTTTTCAGGATCGAGGGGAAGCTAGCCTGGATAGCGTACCCCAAGGAGCTCTTCGAGGCGGGGAGTATCCCGCAGATCCTGAGCAGCATCGCGGGAAACGTCTTCGGCATGAAGGCCCTTAGGAGACTGAGGCTCATTGACTTCTCAATGCCCCCATCGTTGGTCTCTTCCTTCCCAGGGCCGGCTTTCGGCATAGATGGTGTGAGGGCCATCCTGGGCGTGAGGGACAGGCCCATCGTGGCCACGGTCCCGAAGCCCAAGGTCGGGATGGACACGGACACCTTCGCCAGGAACGCATATGAGGCCCTAGTTGGGGGAGTTGACCTTATAAAGGACGACGAGAACCTCACGAGCCAGAACTTCAACCCTTTCGAGAGGCGGATCCTCAAGGTCATGGAGGCCGTGAAGAGGGCGGAGCAGGAGACGGGGGAGAAGAAGGGGTACCTGGTGAACGTGACCGCACCCTGCAGCGACATGCTCAGGAGGGCGAGGCTCTCGAGGGAGTTTGACAACTCCTTCGTCATGCTGGACATCCTGACCGCGGGTTTCTCCGCCCTCCAGGAGCTGAGGGCCCACACCGAGGAGCTCGGTCTCGCGATCCACGCCCATAGGGCCTTCCACGCCGCCTTCGACAGGCTCGAGGACCACGGCATGAGCATGATGGTCGTCGCCAAGCTCGCGAGGCTGGCAGGCGTCGATCACATCCACATAGGTACCGTGGTCGGTAAGCTGGTCTCTCCCAGGGAGGAAGTGGTCGCCCTCAGGGACGCCCTCACAAGCAGGGAGTTCGGGGCCGATGGCTGGCTACCGCAGGACTGGGGATCCCTGAAGCCGGTCTTCCCCGTGTCCAGCGGGGGTCTTCACCCCGGGATTCTGCCAGACGTCCTTGACATCCTGGGACCGAACATCATAGTCCAGGTCGGGGGCGGAATATGGGGTCACCCGCGCGGTGGCAGAGCCGGCGCCGTCGCAGTTAGGGAGGCGATAGACGCCTACCTCAAGGGTGAGTCCCTCGAGGACAGAGCTAGAGAGTCCAAGGAGCTAAGGGAGGCCCTTGAGAAGTGGGGAAGGTCGAGGCCTGAGTGAACCTCTTTAAATCCCCGGACCCTTAGGCCCCTTGTAATGGAAAATGGTGAAAGGAAAAGTCTATTTGTGAGGCCCGGAACGACCATAGAAGACGTGGTGGAGTTCCTCATTTCTAGGAAGGAGCCCATCGAGCTGGGAGACTGCAGGATCTGGGACTTCAACAACCACGACCCCGACGAGGAGGCCTTGAACGAGTTCGCGCGGATGCATTCAGGGGAATTCGTAATCCCCTTTGGGATGAGCTACACTTGGGCCATAATGCTGGAGATACTCCCCGAGCGCTTCAGGAGGCTCCCGGCCCTGCACTACAGGAAGGGCGTCTACTACTTCGTCAAGCTGGAGGCGGGGGAAGAGGAGCTCAGCAGGGCCAGGGAGGAGGTGGAGAGGGCTTTCACACTATGATGATGGGCCTGCCCTCGACGAGGGCCTGAACCACCTTCCTCCTCCCCGAACTCAGGGCCCTCCACACGGTGCCCCTGGATACGCCCATAGACTTCCCGGCCTCCTCCTGCGTCATGCCCAGGTAGTCCACGAGTCTCAGGGCCTCGAACTCCTCCATGGTGAGGGTGATGGGATCCCCCCTAGGGGCGGTGGGGTAGAATCCCCTACTGGGCGGCATCCAGCCGAACCTCCGGGCCTTCCTCCACCTCCTTCCCCAGCCCATCATTCTCTTGATTAGGGGCCACGCAATATAAGGACGTTGAGCTCCAGGGCTGAGAGGGTGACGGAGGAGATCCTTCACGGGAACCTCGTTAGGGCCCTCTTTCTCCTAGGCTGGCCCATCATGGTAAACACGCTTATCCAGACGCTGTACAACGTTGCGGACACCTTTTGGGTAGGGCACATACCCGAGACCTCGAGACAGGCCCTAGCCGCGATCAACACCAGCTGGCCCGTGGTATTTCTCATGATCTCCCTGGGCACGGGCTTCGGCATAGCAGGAGTGGCCTTCATATCCCAGGCCAGGGGCGCGGGGGACAGGGATCTCATGTTGAGGATCCTCTCCCAGCTCTACTCCCTCGTCCTCATATTCTCGGCCTCGGTCTCGGCTTTGGGATACTTCCTAACCCCTTACCTCTTATTGCCCCTCGGCCTGGAGCCTCAGGTCAGGGACCTGGCCGACACATACTTGAGGATCATCTTCCTGGGCATACCGTTCATGTTCCTGACTCAGCTCTTCTCCTCGACCCTTAGGGGCGTGGGGGAGACCTTCATACCCATGGTCGTGAACGGTACCTCCGTGGCGGTGAATGCCGTCCTAGACCCTTTCCTAATCTTCGGTTGGGGTCCGTTCCCGGAGATGGGAATTTTGGGGGCAGCACTGGCGACGGTCGTGACCAGGATGGCCGCTGCCGGTGTTGCCCTTTTCCTCATTCTACGCGGCGTCTCAGACCTGAAACTTGTGCCCAGACTAATGATTCCCGAGCCTAGCCTCTTTGCGAGGATATTAAAGGTTGGGCTACCGTCTTCCTTCAGCAACTCCCTCATGGCCCTGGGTTTTTACCTCCTCATGTTCATCATTGCCAGGGTCAGGGACGGCACTACTGCCCTAGCGGCCTACGGCCTCGGCGATAGGGTCATACATCTCATGTTCATAGCCGTGGACGGTATAGCATTTAGCCTGAGCACGATAATTGGGCAAAACATAGGGGCTGGACAATTCGACAGGGCCGAAGAGGCCTTCAGGACGGCCATAAAGATAACCTTCGTCATCCTGGGGATTGAGGCGGTCGTTATGCTCGCCTTCGCCAGAGCCATTATATCCTTCTTCACGAACAGCGAACTGGTGGTAGATGAGGGAGCTAGGTTTCTGAGGATCTTCGTCCTCGGCATACCCTTCTTCGGGGTCTGGAGGAACGTCACCAGTCTCTACAACGGTGCCGGGCAGACCCACGTTTCCCTAGTCCTTTCCGCCGTGAGGCTCTGGGGCTTCCGCCTGCCCCTCGCCTACCTCCTCGGCCTGGTCCTAGGTCTCCAGTCGACCGGCGTGTGGTGGGGGATGGCCCTCTCCAACCTCTTCGGAGCCCTGACAGCCTTCACGGTTCTGAAATACGTCGATTGGAGGAAGAAGATCATCTGAGCGACGCCAGGAACCTATCCTTGTCTATGACGAACCTCCTATGCTCGCCCACGCCTACGATATCCTCACCCAGCCTGACTTCCACGTGGAAGGTCAGGAGTCTTCCCTGTACTTCAGTGAGTCTGGCCTTGACCCTCACAGTCGATCCGACCAATGCCGGTTTCCTATGCTCCACACAGACGTAGACGCCCACTGTGGTCTGCCCCTCTGGAAGCTTGTCCTCAACGCAGGCCCATGCAACCTCTTCCATCATCGAGATCATGGAGGGGGTCGAGAGCACCCCAGGGCCGCCCATGAAGTCGACTGCGTGTTTCTCGGTGACGAGAAACTCGTCTTCGCACTCCAGTCCCGGCTCGAGCATAATAAAAAAGAGAGGATTTTGTTTATTCCTCTATCTCTTCCATGTGTATGATCTGGACGGGGCAGGAATCCACTGCCTGTGCCACGCAGTCCTTCAGCTCTATGGGCACGATGCCCTCCGCGAGGTTGTTGGGATCCTTCCTATACTGAGCCACGATTGAGCTGAGGCCGTCATCGGCCATCTCGAAGACCTGCGGACAAAGGGCAGCACACACCTGGTCCGCAATGCACTGATCTCTGTCGATCCAAACCCTCAACTTCTTCGCCATGTTATCACCGACTCGGAATTCCTTGGGGAATATAAATTAATTGAATATCATTATGAGTGGCAATGATAAAACTCATAGTGAGCGCCATTGCAGCGATCCTTCTGGCCTCCCCCGTCGTCCTGGGAACCCCCAACCTGGATGTGGTTCACGTTCACCTGGTCTTCCCCTCACCCGAGTTCGTGCAGCTCGAAGGGGGATTATACCCGTATCTCAGGGACTCGGTTCCCTGGAGCGGTGGCCGGGGTCTGCCGTCGCTTCCCCTGCTCTCCTACTCCGTTCTCCTCCCCCCAGGCTCGAAAATCCTCGATATTTCCTTGGAGACCGAAGATGTTGTCATCGCCAGGGGGTTGGAGCTCGCCCACCTCCCCGAACCCGTACCCTGCGGGTCAAGAACCGCCCCGTCCCCCCAAGCGGAGCCGGCAGGCGCCTACCCCAGCTCTCCCCTCCTCCTTGACGGGGTGAGGCTCTTAAGGGGCTTTTCCATCCTTCCCATCTCCGTCATCCCCTT
>QMSR01000064.1 GCA_003649695.1 Thermoplasmata archaeon | reverse complement strand
TAGTGGACGACGCACCTCATCACCCTGACCACGTCGTAGTCGTAGGGATCCATGAAGTGCATTGCGCCTATGAAGAGGCTGTTCCAGTGGAACTTAGCCAAATACTCCCTCTTCCCGGTTCCGATAAGGGACCAAAGCAGCTTCTTGATGCCCATCCCCTGCGGCAGCTTGCCCTCGTCGATGTATTTCAGCAGCCTCTTTGCCCTTAGGAGCTTGAATATCTTGAACTTGCCCTTTTCCAGATCAGGGAGCATCTCGACGGCCTCCCTCATGAAGCCCTCCACGTCCACAAACTCGGTGATGGGTATGACCTTCTCCGTGCCCCCGTCGGAGTACTTGAAGAGGTAGGTGGCCAGACCGCAGTAGGGGCTCGAGGTGAAGGCAACGTAGGGCTTGTTCAGGATCGCGGAGGCGAGCTCGGATATGATGCCCGCCACCGGCACCGGGAAGAAGTCCTCTTTCGAGTTGAAGTAGTCGGTCTGGGCGAGGAGGTCGTTCACCAAGTCCCCGAGCGTGTACCTGCCCTCCAGCAGGGCCTCCTGGGGGATCCTCCCCGATAGCGAGACCGGCTGGAAGTTGACGGCCCTGATCACGTCTAGGTTGTCAAGGGCGAAGCTCACAATTTGCCCGACTTCGTCGTCGTTGACGCCCCTCAGGACCGTGGGTACCAGAACCGTAGCCAGGGGAGAGGGCTTCACGGCCCTGCAGTTCTCGATGGCCTTCATCTTGACCTCCAGGAAGTTAGGGTCGCCCCTCGCCTTGGCGTAGGTCTCGGATTTGAAGCCGTCGAACTGGAGGTAGACGGTATTCATCCCCGCGTCGGCCATGCGCTGGCAGAAATCGCTCTCCTCGGCCAGCTTGAGCCCATTCGTGGCCACCTGAATCTGGGAGAAGCCCAATCTCTTGGCCTCCCTGATGACCTCGAAGAAGTGTGGGTAGATGGTGGGTTCCCCTCCGGCGAACTGGACCGCCGGCGCGGGCACCGGGAGCTCGCTGCGCACGAGCTCCATCATAGCCACGATCTCCTCAAGATCCGGCTCATAGACGTATCCGGCAGCGGCGGCGTTGGCAAAGCATATCGGGCAGCGCATGTTGCAGCGGTTCGTGAGATCTATGTTCACTATGCCGGAGTGGGAGAAGTGCAGGGAACAGAGACCGCAGTCCCACGGGCAACCCTTGACGACGGAGGTGTTGGGGTTCCTGAGCCCTATGCCGTCGACGGCCCACTTCTCCATGAACTCATAGACCTCGACGTCCCCGTTGTATACGTCCTCGAAGTGGCCGTGGTACGGGCACTCCTTCTCTATTATCACCTTTCCGTCCCTCTCGAACACCCTGGCCGGAACGAGCCTCCCGCAGATGGGGCAGGTCGACACCGTTATCCTGGGAAGGCCGAGCTTGAGCTTGTGGGACTGAATGACCTTCCCCTTGAAGCCCCGCTTGAGCATGTCTCGATCATAATTCAACTTCATTATTAAGGGATTCCTCGACCATCCTGACCAGGAGCTCTATGAAGCCCTCCTCCGAACCCCTGGGTATGGTGGCGCCGGCGGCCACGGCATGACCGCCACCGTAGCCCCCCACGGCCTCCGCGCTCCTGGACACTATAGCCCCAAGGTGGAGGGATCCCCCCTTCAGCCTTGGGGAGAGCCTCACTGAGGCCTTCACCATGTCGTCCGTGTCCGCGAGGCCCACTAGTACGGGTATGGCCGAGCCGTAACGGGACATGAGGATGCTCGTGACCACGCCCACGATGGAGTCGGGAACCAGGGGCCCCGCATGGAAGTAGGCCACGGCCCCCCTGCGCTGCAGGCCCAGGGTCCCGCTGACGATCTTCAGGGACTCGAAGAGCTGCCTCCTGTACGCCTTGGCCACCTCTTCGGCGAGGAGTAGGGTCGCACCCCTTTCCCCCTTCGCCAGCGAGACCGCGAGTTCCGTCTCCCCCTGCCTCACGCAGGCGTTGAGGAGCGTTGCAAATTCTTTGGCATCCCTGATGGTTTTCTCCTCCCCCACGAGGGTGTAGCTTTCGCCTATCAGCCTCGATATCTCGTCGGGCTCGAGGCCGAACTCCAGGGCCTTCCTCACCAGGGCGGAGACGATCCTCTTCTTATCCTCCCTCGGGAGCTCCTCCCACGACCTTGCCCGCAGGGCGCCCGGTTCTATGCCGCTCTCCCTGAGAAAGGCCTCAACGCACCTCCCGCACTGGGTCACGCCAGGGATCACGGGGTCGGAGACGAAACGCAGGTACTGGATCGCCGGTCGGCTGGACCTGCCGAAGGACCTCAGGTCCAGCTCAACCTCCATGTTCCCCTCGGCCACCGCATCGGAGAGAATCCTCCTGTTCAGCCCCTCAAGCCTACCGGTGGCCTCGTCCTGGAGGTCGCCGAGGGCGCCCACGACCGCCAGGGACGCGAGATACCCGTTCCTGCCCAGGATCTCCCTCGAGAGTAGGTACGTCACGCCCGCGCCGGAGATCTCGAATGAGCCGCTGTAGCCGTACCACTCGGGGATGACCGCCCCACCGTAGAGGTCGGAAGTCAGCTCGGCGAACTCCCCTATGTCCCTCCTCACGTGCTCGGGGATCTCCGCCTCCCTGGGCGGGTGGTGGTCCGTCAACACGAACCTCAGCCCTCTGAGCTGCGGCAGCCAACCCGCCCCGATGTCGACGAACCAGATGGGCACGCTCCTGGATGCAAGGGATGCCAGAACCTGGGAGCTCAGCTCCTGGACGATCTCGTATCCCGCCTCTATCCCCATGGCCTCCAGGGTGCGCAGGGCGATCGCTGTAGCCGTAACCCCGTCCGCGTCCCGGTGCCCCACCACTAGGGCCCTGTCCCACGAGGACAGGAGCTCGGCAGCCCTGCGCAGGGCCTCGCTCAGCGCCCGTTCAGAAGATCGCCTCCTCCACATTCCCCCTCATCACCGCTTTGTCCTCAAATCCTATGTAGGCGGCCCACTTCCTCCTAGAGGGACCGTCGATCTCCAAATAGCTATAATCCTGGGTCCAGCTGAACCTGTAGATGGCCTCGGAGACCTCCCTGTCGTCGGAACCGTCGTTGTGCGGCCCCCTGGGCCTGCCGGGCGCTGTTGGGTGGGAGACCAGAACCCTCCCGCTGCCCTTCCCCACCTTGAGGACCTCCACCACGGTCCAGAGCCAGGGTGGCCTGTAAAGGCCCCTCTTCCACAGGTACTCCACGACCGTCCCGGACTGGACGTTCACGGGGTTCAGCGAGACTATGTCGGCGTGCCCCAGCGCGAACTTTATCGTGGCTATGGAATCAGCCATGGCCTCCCTCTCCGTGAGGAATGGAGGCTTAAGCAACACATACACCTTGATCCCGAACCCCTCGGAGCGGAGGAGTGAGACGGCCCTTTGGTACGCCTCCATGCTCAGATCCTTGTTTATGAGGACGTTCCTAACGAACTCGTTTACGCTCTCCAGTCCCAGCGCCACGTAGATCCTGCTGCCGCACCCCTCCAGCATCTGGAGTGCCGAAGGGGTGACGAACTCCGGCCTGCTCTCCAGGACTATGGCCTCCACCGTCCCGCAGAGGCCGTCCAGCAGCCCCCTCAGGGCCGTGGGTGGGAACTCCCAGGGATCCAGGATGCTGCCCGAGGTGTACACCTTGACCATCGGCTCCCCCGAGTGGGAGGAGAGCAGCCTCTCCACCTGCTCCATGGCCAGGTCCTCGTCGATGGGCCTCGGAAGGGCGCCGGTGTAGTATCCGCACATCGTGCAGCCCGAGTCCAGGAAGTGCCTGCATCCGCCAGTCCTGAAGATCGCCACCAGGGAGTCCACGGGCTCCCCGTTCAGGTGGTCCTTTTCCCTCCAGATTGAGGGGATCGGATTGGGGCTTCTCCTACCGTACTTGAGCCTCCTCGACAACGAGGCCATCTTCATCTTGAGCTCCCGATGCCACTCCACGCCATGGTTAGTTTTATTGGGAATAAAAGAAATGCTGGGACAGCATGTATCGGTTCGGCCCCGCAGGCATTCCCCTCTCCTGCAAGGGGAGGAAGCTCATCAACGCCGTCGAGGAGGTGATGAAGAGCGGCCTCAACGCCCTGGAGGTCCAGTTCATCAGGTTCTACTGGGAGGAGACACCCGTGACCAAGGACATGGAGGGGATGGTGGCCAGGGAGGCACCAGAGCTGGGAGTAGTCCTAGACGTACTGACACAGACGGACGGCGGCTACGTCTACGCGGGGCCGGAGAAGGTGCTGGAGGAGGGGGACATCGTCATCCACCTACCCAGGTGGAACCTAGCGTCCAGCTACCAGGAGCTGGAGGACGTGGCCAGGATCGCCAAGGAGTTCGACGTCATGCTCTCCGCCCACTCCCCCTACTATATGGAGCTGACGGGCACCGGCGAGGGGGCCAGGAGGAGCATCGAGGAGATACTCTGGAGCGCTTACTTTGCCCAGGTCCTGGGGGCGGACCTACTGGTCAACAAGACCGGCCTCTACATGGGACTCAGCAGGGAGGAGGCCATGCAGAACATGATCAGGAACATCAAGGAAATCCAGAGGGAGATGAGAAGGAGGAAGATCAAAGTTAAGCTGGGATTCGAGATCAGCGGCAAGCCTGAGGTCTTCGGGGACAAGGAGGAGCTCTTCGAGCTCTCAAAGAGGCTGAAGATCATACCAGTCCTGAATTTCCCTTACCTCCATGCACGCGAGTATGGGAAGTTCAGGAGGGCAAACCAGTTCCTAGAGGCGCTGGAGGAGTTCAGGGGGCACCTCCACGGGCTCAAGAGGCATTACGTCAGGTTTGCAGGCGTGGAGCACGAGGCGGGAAGGGAGCTGCGCCTCCTGCCGATAAAGAGGGGAGACCTGAGGTTCGAGATCATGGCCGAGGCTCTGGCAGAGCTCGACTACGACATCACGATCATCTCGATCTCCCCCCTCCTGGAGCACGACGCGAAGTACATGAAGATCATGCTTGAGAGGGTCTTCGCGAGAAGGGTGAAATGATGAGGATCGCAGTCCCCAAGCTAGAGGGCCTAGTGATCCTCGAAGGGGGAAGGGTGGTGCGCGTAGTCCCTTACCCGGACAGGAGGAAGATCCTTGCGGAGCTGGTCCTCGGTAGGGTGCCCGAGGAGCTAAGGGCCATGGCCGAGGCCGAGGGGGCGGAGCTCAGGATGTCCCACGCAGCCCTCGAGGGACGGCCCTCGCGGGGGGCGAGGGAGGATTACCTCGGAGCGGTGGAGGATGCGCTCAAGGCGTCCTTCCC
>QMSR01000063.1 GCA_003649695.1 Thermoplasmata archaeon | reverse complement strand
CCAGGATTCCTCCGTCCACGGCTCTGGAAAAGAGGATCCTGCCATTCAGCAACTTCGGCCTGGACACGGGTCCCGGTTCGTGGCCGAGGATCCCCGTATCCAACACCCTCCCATTCCAGTCCAATTTCGCATAGTGAATTACTCCTGTAAGTGTGCTCCTGTATACTAGCACTGGATAGCCCCCTCTGACGACCACGGCAGGGTCGGAGGCGGCATCGTCCAGGATCCTCGAGCTGATCCCCCGTCCGTCGAACACGTAGAGCCTCAGGACACCAAATTTGGCACCGGCCACGATCGAGCGGGGCCCGAGGGCCGCAATGGCGGGGAACTCCGCCTCTAGGCGAGTCGTGAACGAGAGTCCGGGCCCCTCAACCGTGTACACGACGTCGCCCATCTTGGTCCCGTCGAGCTCCAACCTGTGGACGAAGTCGCCGGTTTCGAGAACCAGGGGCAGGTGGCCGAAGTCGTAGGGAGCAGACCCAGCGGAAGCACCCTGGAAGAAAAAGGTAGAAGCCAGCAGGGTGAATATTATTATAAGGGTCGTTTTGCGCGCTCTCATTTTCAGACCGAATTCGTTACAAGCTTCTTAAATGAGTATCGAACTTTTCACCGATGTCGAGGTCCGAGTTCAGGGCCAAGTTCCTGAAGGAGATGGAGGTTCGGAGGAGCAAGATCGTTCTTGCGCTGGATGCCCCTGCAGATGTCGATCCGATAACCTGGTCCCTCAGCCTCCTCAAGGAGGTAGACGGTTACGTGGCTGCCGTAAAGGTCGGACTCCCCACCCTCCTCCGGTGCGGAATATCCGGGATGAAGGCCATCCTGAAGGCGTGGGGTGGACTCAGCATCCTGGACCTGAAGCTGGCGGACGTGGCCCACGTGAACCGCCTTCTTGCGGGGCTAGCCGGTGAGATGGGGTTCGACGCCATCATCGCCCACGGGTTCGTCGGGTACGAGGGAGCACTGGACGCGCTGGTCGACCAGAATTTAGGTGTCTTGGTCGTAGCATACATGAGCCATCCAGGGGCCGAGGGGACCTTCGAGAAGGTGTTCGACAAGATCCTTGAGACAGTCAAGTTGGGGGAGTTCGACGGGGCGATCGTACCGGCAACCCGTCCCGGCGTCGTGAGGAGGGCCAGGTCGGCCCTGGGAAGGGGTTATTTACTCCTAGCGCCCGGCGTCGGTGCCCAGGGGGCCCGGCCGGGGGACGCCATCGCAGCGGGTGCGGACGCGGAGATCGTGGGTCGGGCGATCTACCACCCCTCGCCGGATGGGGCGGGGGAGAGGGCGAGGAGGATAAGGGATGAGGCAATGGAAAAGGCGAATCTCAGAACTTCTCTATGAGGGAGGATACGTGAAGTTCGGGGAGTTCGTCCTCACCTCCGGCCTCAGGAGCCCATACTACGTCAACCTCAGAGACCTGCCGTCCAGGCCCCAGCACTTCAGGGCCATCGTGAACGCCATCCTCTACGTCCTGGGGGAGGTGGAATACGACGCCATCTGCGGGATTGCCGTCGGAGGCCTGCCGCTAGCAACGGCCGTGGCCTACTCGGCCGGAAGGCCTTTAGTGTACCACAGGAAACCCAAGGAACACGGGATCCCCAGGGAGGTCGAGGGGGAGCTGGAGAGGGGCTCCAGGATCGTCATAGTGGACGACGTCCTCACGACGGGGGGCAGCATCCTGAGGGCCGCGAATGCCCTGAGGGAGATGGGCCTCGATCCCGTCGGGGCTACCGTGGTCGTGGACAGGGAACAGGGAGGGGCCGAGGCCCTGGCGGAGGCCGGACTCTGGCTCAGGAGCGTGCTGAAGATCACGGAACTCATGGAAAATCTGAAAAAATTGGGTCTGATATCAAGGGACAGATACCTGGAGGTACTGGAGTATGTCAGGAAGGGACCTAGTTGACCTCGAGGACCTCGATGAGGGGGAGATCAGGGAGATACTGCGCATGGCCTCTGGGCACGACCCCCCTAGGGCGACGCGCACGTTGGATGGGAAGATCCTCGGTCTCGCCTTCTTCGAGCCAAGCACCAGGACGAAGGCGAGCTTCACCAGCGCCATGCTGAGGCTCGGGGGCTCCGTAGTCGACATGGGGGAGCCCTCCACCACCTCCCTGGCCAAGGGGGAGGGATTCTCCGACACCCTGAGGATCCTCTCCGGGTACTGCGACGCACTGGTCATTAGGCACAAGCTCGACGGCGCCGCCAGGTACGCCTCCGAGCTCCTGGACATACCCGTCGTAAACGCAGGTGACGGATCCAGGGCCCACCCCACCCAGGCCCTGCTGGACCTCTACACCATAGGGAAGATCAAAGGCAGGCTCGAGGGACTGAGCGTGGGCGTCCTGGGAGACCTGAAGTACGGGAGGGCGGCAAACTCCTTCATCCTCGCCATCTCCAGGTTCTCCCCCAAGGTCCTCTACCTCATCTCACCGCCCCTCCTGAGGCCCAGAAGGGAGGTGCTGGAGGCCCTGCGGAGGAGGACGGACTTCCGCATAGTTGAGAACCCGAGAGACGTCATTGGGGAGCTGGACATACTCTACGTCACGAGGATCCAGAGGGAGAGGTTCCCCGACCCGGAGGAGTACGAGAGGGTGAAGAACTCCTATGTCGTCGATCTCGAGCTGCTTAAGGAGGCCAGGGAGGACCTGAGGATCCTCCATCCGCTGCCCAGGGTCGGCGAGATCAGGAACGAGGTCGACGGTACACCCTTCGCCGCCTACTTCGAGCAGGCCAGGAATGGCGTGCCTGTCAGGATGGCCGTCCTAGAGTGGGTGTTGGGCCATGGAGGAGCTTAGGGTAAGGAGGATCCGGGAGGGTACGGTCATCGACCACATCCCACCCGGGAAGGCCCTTAAGGTGCTCTCAATCCTCGGGATCTCGGGCAGTGAGGGTACGGTCGTTGCGGTCCTCATGAACGTGGAAAGCAGGAAGCTTGGTAAGAAGGACATAGTGAAGCTGGAGGGGAGGTTCCTCACCAGGGACGAGGTAGACGAGATAGCCCTCGTCGCACCGACGGCCACCATCAACATAATCAGGGACTACGAAGTGGCGGAGAAGTTCAGCCTAACCCTACCCAAGGTACTGGAGGGCATTGTGAGGTGCCCCAACCCCAGGTGCGTCTCCAACGTCCCCGGGGAGCCCGTGGTGTCGAGGCTGGAGCTCGTGGATCCGGAAAGGGGCCTCTACCGCTGCCACTACTGCGGGAGGCTGGTGGAGGTCTCCGAGATGGAGGAGCTGCTCCTGCAATGAGCTTCCTCCGAGGCTCCGTAGAGGCCGTAGTGCCCGAGAACCCCAGAACCAGGACCATATACTTCGCTGCACCGGGCCTAGAGGCCGTCCCGGGGCAGTTCCTCATGGTCTTCGTGCCCGGGATGGAGGAGATCCCAATCTCCCTCTCCGGCCTCGAGGATGGGATAGCCTCCATCACGGTGGCCGCCGTAGGGGAGACCTCCAAGAGGCTTACTTCCACGAGGCCGGGGGAAACCCTCTTCTACCGGGGCCCCTTCGGCAGGGGATTCGACCTCTCCTCCGGAAGACGATATCTCCTGGTCGGTGGGGGATACGGAACTGCGCCCCTGGCTTTCGCCGCGGACGTCCTCCTTTCGCTGGGAAAAAGGGTCACCGTCGTTGAGGGGGCAAGGACCAAGGAAGACCTCATCCTCCTCGACAGGTTCCCTCCGGAGGCGAACCTCACCATTGCCACCGAGGACGGGTCTGCCGGCCGAAGGGGGACCGCTGTGGACGCCGCTAGGTACGAGCTGGAGATGCAGGACTTCGACTCCATCCTAGCCTGCGGCCCACCAGGCATGATCGAGGCCGTCCTGGCCCTGGGAAGGGAATTCGGCGTCGAGGTGCAGGTTTCCCTGGAGAGGTTGATGAAGTGTGGGATAGGGATATGCGGCTCGTGCGTCCTGGAGCCCAAGGGATTGCTGGTGTGCAGGGACGGGCCCGTGTTCAGGGGTCGGGAGTTGGAGGGCGTGGACCTGGCGGCCTGGAGGGACTGGAGCGGGAGGCTGGTGCATGGAGCCGGAGCTGGCCATCCTGGGTAGGGTGGTCACCACCAGGGGCATCATGGAGCTCGCCATCCTCTCCGACGGGGAGAGGATCCTAGACCTGGTCACGCAGGGTAGGGTCCCCCACGGCACCAGGATTCTCGACAGGGGCAGATACCTCATCTTCCCCGGGTTCGTGGACCTGCACGTCCACTGCAGGGACCTGGGCCAGAGGGACAAAGAGGATTGGTACACGTGCACCTCGGCGGCAGCGGCCGGGGGCGTGACCGCGGTCTTCGACATGCCCAACACCGTCCCACCGACGAGGACCAAGGGGGCCCTGGAGGCCAAGCTCTCGGCCGCCTCCAGGGCGGTCGTGGACTACGGCATCCACCTCGGCCTCCCCGAGGAGGATCTGTGGGACCTCGCGAGGGAAATAGGTATCAGGTCCGTCAAGCTGTACCCTGAGGACCTGGAGCTCGGCTACGACAGGGCACTGCGAATGATACCAGAGGACTTCCTCGTTATCGTTCACGCCGAGGATCCCCAGATCCTCAGGGGAAAGGAGGCCCTGGCCTCGGACCCGGGCACCTACGCCTTCGCATATCCGCCCGAGGCGGAGGTGGAGGCCGTTAGGAAGCTCGTCTCACGGAGAGGTAAAATCCACATAACCCACCTGAGCACCAAGGGGGCCCTTGAGTTGTGCAGGGGCTCCGGGAGGACGTTCGACGTCACCCCTCACCACTGCCTCCTGGACTCGGACATGATGCCAGAGCTGGGGAATCTGGGAAAGGTGAGGCCTCCCCTGAGGCCGCCGGAGCACCGGACGGCCATCATGTCCGCCCTGATCTCCGGCCAGGTCCCCGCGGTGGGGAGCGACCATGCCCCCCACACCCCGGAGGAGAAGCTGGAACTGATGTTCGAGGAGGCCCCACCTGGAATCCCCGGGCTCGAGACCACCTCCCACCTGCTCCTGACCCTGTGCATAAGAGACGGGCTCCTCCGCCCGGAGGAGGTCCTGAGGCTGTACGCAAGGGGGCCATCGGAGATCCTGGGTTTGCGAAGGAAGGGGCTCCTGGCCCCCGGAAGGGACCTCGACCTGGCGGTGGTGGACCCGAGGGCCTCCTGGAAGGTAGACCCTTCCTCCTTCCTATCAAAGGCGAAATTCAGCCCCTTCGCTGGATGGGAGATGAGGGGGAGGGTCGTGGAAACCTACGTTAGGGGAGAGCTCGTTTACTCGCACGGCGAGGTCCTGGCCTCCCCGGGCCTTGGGGAGATGGTGAGATGGAGGTAGGAGGTGTTAGGCTCAGGAACAGGCTCTTGCTGGCCTCCGGCATCCTAGGGAACT
>QMSR01000062.1 GCA_003649695.1 Thermoplasmata archaeon | reverse complement strand
TCAGCGGCTCCCTAAGTCTGCCCTCTTCGACCGCCATCGCCCATCCCTGTCTCCCTTTTCTATCGGGGGACCATGCTTATAATATTTATGAATTCATCGTTACGGATTAATCGAAAAATTTACCCTCTTATATAATTTTAATGTGTAAAATTAATTTAACTGAGGTCCGTTGTTAGGCACGTATGCTGTTCAAGCTGAGGAAAGATGAGAGGGGGCTCCTGGACGCGCTGCTCAGGGACGACAGGGCCAGTAGGCTGAGCATCCAGTACATGGAGGGCGCGGCGATCGGCGAGGATCCGGATTGCATTTACGTCCTGGTGGAGGGCCCGGAGGACCTGCTTGAGGCGGCCAAGGGGATCCTGGGCGAGGGGAGGATCCTCGGGGGCGATGAGGCCGATAGGGTCCTCTCCAAGATGAGGGAGCTGGAGGACAGGGCCGCCGAGGGTCTGGGATCCATCTTCGGCTGAGGTGCCACCATGATCCATCTGGTCCTCGTGGACTCGGAGCTGGAGCTGGTCCCGGAGCCGCTCTGGGGCCACCCGGCCATCGTCCGGAGGGCCAGGCTCAGGAAGAAGAAGCCAAACAGACTCATCCTGGACTCCAGCTTCGACCACTCCGCCATCAGGGTGAAGTATCCGGACGAGGTGGACAGGAGGGGTAGGCCCGACATCGTCTTCCACTTCCTCATCAACGCCCTGCATTCCATCCTGAACATGGAGGGGCACCTGAGGGTCTACGTGCACACCAGGAACGACGAGCTCATTTACGTGGACCCCCGGACGAGGATCCCCAAGGCCTACCACCGCTTCATAGGCCTCATGGAGGCCCTATTCAACAACAGGGTCGTCCCGGACAAGTATAATCCCCTGTTGAGGATGGTCGAAGGGACCGTCGCTGACCTGGTGAAGGAGGTCGGCCCTACGGACGTGATCCTCCTCAGGGAGGGGGCGGAGAGGGTCAACCCCTACGAACTACCCTCCTCTCTAGGTGAGGAGCCCATGTTCCTGATAGGCGGCTTTCCCCATGGCGATTTCCTCCACGAACACCCCAGGGACAGGGAGATTTCCATATACGATAAGCCACTCATGGCCTGGACCGCCGCGAACGAGATAATCGCCTCTTATGAAAGAAAATTGATCTTTAAATAATTACAATTTTTATTAAATCCTATGTATATTCACTATACAATAATATATATGAAAGAGGAGAGAAAAAGATATTATAAAGAATGACTTAATATATATGTGGGAGAAAAATAAGGTTTTAAGTGATGAGGAGGGCAAAAATTATTTGAATTATGCTAATAGGGCAAATAACCATCAGAATGGTATCTATACCCTCAATCTCAAACATACACTGAGGAAGGAGGTGAACTTGCGATGAAGATTCTGCTCATTTCACCTCCCACAATAAGCGCCATTAAAAACATAATTGGTACGACGGGCCCCCCACTTGGTTTGGCATACTTGGCATCCATGGTCAGGGATGAGCACGATGTGAAGATCGTTGACTCCCTCGCTGAGGATTACACCTACAGCGACGTTGAGCGAATAATAAGGGAATACGACCCAGACGTCGTTGGAATAACGTCAACGACATCCATGATGCCCGACGCCTATGAGGTTGCCAAAATCGCAAAAATGC
This sequence comes from Thermoplasmata archaeon, assembly GCA_003649695.1. GTDB lineage: Archaea > Thermoplasmatota > Thermoplasmata > Thermoplasmatales > B87-G9 > B87-G9. Next base: position 3,730 of record QMSR01000062.1, on the reverse strand, counting down.
ACAACGAAAACGTGAAGGTGATTATGGGCGGTCCGCACGTGACCTTCGTGCCGAAGAGAACCTTCGAAGAATGCCCCTACATAGACTTCATAATAAGGGGGGAGGGGGAATTGACGTTCAAGGAGCTCATCGACGCATTGGAGAAGGGGAAGGATACGTCGAAGATCCTAGGACTGAGCATCAACCTAGGTGGAAAGGTCAGGGACAACCCGCCTCGCCCCCTCATAAAGGACATCGACACCATTCCCATACCCTCATACGACCTGCTTCCCATGGAGAAATACCGTGTGGATGGGGTGAGGTTCGGAACTATTATGACGAGCAGGGGATGCCCGTTTAACTGCGTATTCTGCTCATCATCCCTGCAGTTTGGCAGGAGATGGCGCGGGCACAGCGATTCGAGGGTGATTGAAGAGTTAAGGATACTCCATGACGATTACAAAATCCGGGAGATAGAGTTCCTAGATGACACTTTTACCTTGAACAGGTCAAGGGCGATAAGAATTGCAGAACGGATTAGAGAAGAGGGACTTGATATATCCTGGTCGGCCTCCTCGAGGGTCGACCTATTCACGGACGAAGTCGCCCAGGCCATGAAGTCCGGCGGTTGTCACACAGTTTATTTCGGAATAGAATCCGGCTCCCAGAGAATCCTAGACTTCATAGGCAAGAGAATAACCCCCGAACAGTCGATAGCCGCTGTGAGAAAGGCGAAAAAGCACGGACTAAAGGCTTTGGGGTCCTTCATCATAGGATTTCCCGACGAGACCAGGGAAGAGGTCGAGAAGACCATAAAGTTCTCCAGGAGGGTAGGGGTGGAGTATGCTCAGTTTACCATAGCCACCCCATACCCCGGAACGAGGTTGTGGTATTACGCCCTATCGAAAAACCTCATTTTAACATTCAACTGGAGAAAATACACTACTTTAGATCCAGTAATGAAACTGAAAAATTTCTCTTCAAGAGAAATAAAGAAAATGCTTTTAAAGGCATATATATGCTTCTACTTGAATCCCTCTTACCTGATCAAGGACATAATTTCAAGGAAGGGCTTCATCTTCAAGAAAGCGATTTCACGGATCGTAAAAATAATTAAAGAAAATTTTCAAAGTCCATCACACGGTTTGAGCATCTTATAGCCGCGTCATCTTTAGATCGTTAAGTCCTTCTTCGTAAAATGAAAAAATGTTATTTAGGAATTTCTTAAATTTAATATCGTGAGGGGAGAGCCCCTCATAGCGGCGGGCTTTATCGTGATAATAATAGGTTTTTTGCTGGTGTTTTTAGGGATACTTATATCTGCGTTCTCCCAGCCCCAAGAGGGCAGTACCGAGGCTGGGGGCGTTATAATGATCGGTCCAATCCCGATAATCTTCGGAACGAAGAAAGGGGCAACAATGGCCATGGTTCTCGCCATAATTCTGATGATCCTGGGAATAGTCCTTACCCTATTATCAAGGAAGTCGTGAGGACAAACGCCCTCTAGATGGGTCATCAATTTCTACCAGCTATTTACAGATCTGTCCTCCCTCAATTATTAAGTCCCTAAACGATAAAGATTCATGGAGGACCTTCTATTTGCTGCAATTGACAGGGCCCTCGAGCTCGGCGCTTCCTACGCCGAGGCGAGGTATCACAGGAACGCGAACAGCAGCGTGATCGTGAGGAACGAGGCGGTCATAGGTCTCGGTGCGGACGTCCTAGATGGGGTAGCCATCAGGGTCCTCGTCGACGGGAGCCTCGGCTTCTCCTCCACCAATCGCCTGACAAGGAATTCGATTCTTTCCACAGTCGAGGAGGCAGTGAAGAAGGCGAAGGCAGCGGCGGCGATCGTGAGGAGGCCCATCGAGTTCTCGGAGGAGAGGCTGGGCAGGGCTTCCTACGAGGTCGTCCCTAAGAGGCCCTTCGACTCCATGGCCGTCGAGGAGAAGATAGAGTACCTCAGGGACCTCTACAGGCTCTCGGGCGACGCCCTAAAGGACGCCGTCGTGGCCTCCTTCGTGGCCTTCTGGGAGGAGGGGGTCGAGGAGAAGGCGATCGTGAACAGTGATGGCGCCTTCGTGAGGAGCAAGATTCCGAGGCTGGAAGTCTACCACAACATCACGCTGGCGCTGGACAACCAAATGATGAACCGCTGGGAGCAGCACGGGGCCTCGGGGGGCTTGGAGGCCCTAGATGACTGGGCCCTCCAGGAATGGATACCCCACTACGCCACCGTGATGGAGAGGATCCTGGCCGAGGCAGTTCAGCCGCCCAGGGAGAGGGTGGACGTCGTCGTGGGCAGCGAGATCGTCGGTCTTCTGGTGCACGAGAGCTGCGGCCACCCGAGCGAGGCGGACAGGGTCCTAGGAAGGGAGGCTGCCCAGGCCGGGACGAGCTTCATGAGGCCCGACATGCTCGGGGAGAGGATCGGGACGGACTTGGTGACGGTGATAGACGACCCCACCATCCCCGGGAGCTACGGCTTCTACCTCTACGACGACGAGGGCGTCCCCGCCAGGCCCAGGTACCTCTACAGGAACGGCATTATCAACGAGCACCTCCACAACCGTTGGACCGCTAAGGTCTACGGGGTGCGGAGCAATGCCTCCGCCAGGGCCAACAACTACAAGGGGGAGCCGATAGTAAGGATGGCCAACACATACTTCGCCCCGGGGGACCACAGCGTCGAGGAGCTCATCGAGGGCGTCAAGTTCGGCGTCTACATAAAGACGTACCAGGAGTGGAACATAGACGACATGCGCTGGGGGCAGAGGTACGTGGGACAGGAGGCGTACCTGATCGAGAACGGGAGGCTGACGAAGATGGTGAAGAACCCAGCCCTGGAGATCACCACCAAGGGCTTCTACTCCAGCGTCGACGCGGTGGGTAAGGATCTCAGCTTCGAGGCCGGGACCTGCGGGAAGGGTGAACCCGGCCAAGGAATCCCCGTCTGGTTCGGGGGCCCGACCGTCAGGATCAGGAACGTCCCTCTGGGGGTGGTGCCGCAATGAACCTGGAGGAGGTTGCGAAAATCCTCAAGGCAGTCTCCGAGGGGGCGGACCAGGCCGCCGTGAAGGTGGTTCAGAGGACGGAGACCATGCTTAAGATAGCGAACTCGGAGCCCAGCGTAGTCCAGACATGGGACAGGACCGTCTACGAGATCCTCCTGGGGAAGGACGAGAGGGTCTTCGCCCTATCCCTCGAGGCCGGCGACCCGGAGGAGGTGATCAGGAGGGCCAGGGACATTCTGTCCATGGCCTCCAAGGTCGACAAGTCCCCGTTCTACGCGCCGCTACCGCCACCATCCGGTGCGTCGCCAAGGGCCGTGCTGGACGAGACAACCCTGGAGAAGGCTGAGAGGATGGGGGAGCTGGGAGAGCTCATGATCTCAGCCGCCCAGGAGGAGGGGGCGGAGAGGGTCGCAGGCATGCTCTCCATCGCGAAGATCCGGAAGCTCCTGGCGACGAGCACGGGCGTCTCCCTCGAGGAGGAGAGCTCGTCGGTCGAGGCCTACCTCAGGGCCTTCGCCGGCGAGGATGGGAGCGGGCAGTGGTCCCTAGGGGGCACGAGGCTGGACGAGAGGGAGCTGGAGGAAATGGCAAGGAGGGCAGGCAGATACGCCGTCATGTCCAGGGGCAGGAAGGGGATCGAGCCGGGCAGGTACGACGTGGTCCTCTCCCCCATGGTCATGGGGAACCTGATAGACGTAGTGGCGGACTCCGCCTCCGCCTTCATGATCCTCATGGGC
>QMSR01000061.1 GCA_003649695.1 Thermoplasmata archaeon | reverse complement strand
ATATACCCAACGTTACAGACAACCCGCAATCTGTGTTAATCTGCGTAAATCTGTGGCTGATAAGGTTTTTAGACACAGATTGACACCGATTACACTGATTTTATTAATCTAATCCTATTCCGTGCTTCAGTCTCTGATTTACCACACCACATTGAGCAAGTACAATTTCCAAGCCCTTGACGCTGAAAATGTACGATTTGAGTTGTGTGCAGATATGAAATATCATTCAAATCCGCTATAACCATAACTTATCACCAAATCACCACCCATGTCCCTCAAATAAAGCGTGTCGCCGTCATTGTTCCATATCGCATTACATGTGTGACCGCTGCTGCCCCAGTATAATTCTGTCGCTGTATCTTTGCCAGACCCCGTATATAGCGTAACTATGGAGCCGCCTGCCAGACTGAAATCTGGAAAGGTATAGATATGATTCGCTTCATCTTTAACAGTCCAACCCATCATATCAATGGATTGAGAGCAGGTATTTTTAAATGTAACATACTCATCGTTGAGATTATAACAGTCATTGCCTTCTGCATTCCAGTGAAAATAGAGAATGCCGATGCATTTGGATAAACTTTTTGAAGGTTGCCATATTCCTCTTTCAGCAGTTTTAGCTTCTTCTTCTTCAGCTTTTTTAAACTCATTTGAATATTTAATGTTTGGAGAGATGATGTAAACATTGGCGTATCCTTCTCTCACCATTTCCAGGTTTACAAATGTATCACCAACGTAAATATACCTCAGCAGTCTTCCATATTGATCCTTATCCTCAACATCCTCTTCCAGCGTAACGGTTTTCCCTTCAATCAATTCCTTTAACCGATTCCTCGCTTCTTCGTAATATGGTTGCCCCAACTCTGGCGTATTGATTCCAAGCAGCCTGATTCTTTCGCCATTTTGCAGTTTTATGGTATCGCCATCTATTACTTCATACACGATTGCAGAGGTTGTTTCTGGCAGTGGTGTGGATTTCGTTGGTATTTGGGTTGGTGTGGGAGTTGAAACGGTCTGTTTTGCAGGAATATCCGGATCAAGTGGGTTTTCATCCCTGGGATCCCAGTATCCATCGCCATCTGTATCGTTGTTATAGGGATCGGTACCAGCGTTCATTTCTTGCTGATCTGTCCAGCCATCTCCATCGCTATCATGCGCTTGCGACTGTGTTTCTTCATCTACACAGCCCAGTCCTAAAACTGAAATCAAAACAATCAAAATCAGTACTATGCTGTTCTTTTTCATGGTCATTTCGATGCATTACTTTTTGTTGCTCATATATCACACTTCTTCTTTCTCCAATAGTTCACAGATCAAGCACATCGACATAACTATTTTCGCGAGGCGATTGCACCACATTATCAGCCTTTGAAGGTGTTTTCAAAATTATCGTATCGTGCACGCTTATCCTGGTCTGATAACACATCATAAGCTTTATTTATTTCTTTCATCTTCTTATCAGCATCCGGGTCGGTGGATGTGTCAGGATGATAGAGCATGGAAAGTCTGCGATATGCTTTCTTTATCTCGTCCTGGCTGGCATCCGTGCTTACATCGAGCACTTTGTAATAATATGGGCGGGTATCGTCTTTGGCGCTTCCGGCATGCTTTTTGTGAGCTTCGTGTTTTCTTTCGTCGCGTTTTGGTTCTTCGCGTCTTTTCTCTTCGTGCTTTTTGGTGTTTGTGCGCCATATAACTTTTTCTTTGTATAAATAATTTAGATATTTACCAGTTCTTTTGATAAATCCAGTCTTATCTGCTATGTACACCCCCATCAGCAACAAGAAAACTGGGATTGTTCCAAAACTCGCACAAAATAAAAAAGGTTCGCATGCAATCATTATTTCCGATCGAACCCATAAATCTGAAGATGTTTCCATAGCTATCGCATACAGCCAGAAAACCGAACTCGCAAATACATAATATCCAACAAAAGCTCGCCAATATTTTGATTCCAACCCTATGAACACCCACATCCAAACTAAAACAATTACTCCGGTTCTAATCGCGCCACTTGCAGGGTCAAAGCCTGATGACCAGAGTAGAACCATCGTAGCAATTAGTCCTATGAAAAATCTCATACCGTCTTCAATTTTAGATTTATAATTACGCCGTATAAAATATGTTATAAGAAATATAAAAATAATTCCAAAGACCATGATACTGATAACAAATAAGGTAGTGTTTTGAGTGATTGCTGCTACGAGGGCTGTTGCAGGAGTCGATGGTGTGTCATACGGGGAGAGTGCGAACAGATATCCAATACCTGAGTTTATGTAGATCGTGTTTTCAGACACAGCAGGAGAGGAATATCTGGTAAACCCGTGCCTGTCTATTCTGTACCCGCCCTTCTTTTTTCCGGTGGTTTTGTCCAACGCATATAGATATCCATCGGTGGAGACTATGTATACTGTTTCTCCTGATACGACCGGGGTGGAATAAATTGGGCCACCTGTTTTGTATTTCCATTCCACTTTCCCGGTGGTTGCATCCAGCGCATACACGTAACGATCCTGCGAGCCTATGTAGACTGTGCCACTACACACAGCGGGGGAAGAAGAGATATTATCACCAGTTCTGTGTTTCCACTCCTTTTCCCCTGTAATTGCATCCAGAGCATACACACAGTCATCAGCGCACATATAGATTGTACCCCCATATACCGCAGGAGAAGACCAATCCCGATAGATCCTACCCACCATATATCTCCACTTTTCGGCACCAGTTGCAGCATCCAGTGCGCACACGTAACCCTTTTCACCTCGTATACCTACATAGACTGCACTCTCATATACAGCGGGAGAAGAACTGACACACCCGTCCGTTTTTGTCTTCCACTCTTCTGTACCGTTGGTCGCATCCAATACATATACATAATCATCAGCACATATATAGACTGCATCCCCGCATACAACAGGAGAGTACACATCATCCACTCTATTTATTGCCACTCCATATTTCCACTTTTCGGCACCAGTTGCAGCATCCAGCGCATACACATAACCAACATAACCATCTTCCGCCAGCCTATGCTTAGTATAGGAGGGCATATAGACCGTGTTACTATGCACCGCAGGAGATTGTTTATCGGATAAGAAACCGGTAGGCTCACATTCCCATTTCCATCGTTCTGCGCCAGTGACAGTATCCAGCGCATATAAATAGCTATTATTCAGGCGAAGGGCTACTATGTAGACAATATCCCCCGACACGACAGGAGAAGAAGCAATATGGCTGTAGATGTTGAATTCCCACAACAACTCCAGCGGCGGCTCCACGCTCTCATCAGCCACGCCAGTATGCTGCGGGTCATGCCCGAACATGGGCCAGTCTGCGGAGGCTACGGTGCCTGATAGCAGCACAAGAACCGCGAACACTAACAGGATTCGCATTGCACGCATTTTATCTCTCTGTCCGATTTCTTTTAGCCTATCATCGATAGCGTATGCATTAATACTTTGTCATGATGTTTCCAACAAGACGAGATGCATACAAAATCATTATATGCAGCCACGAAAATATTCTTCGTTGATATTCATTTAGAGTTGATTTTAAGTAAAGTTAGGTTATAAATCTAAACAATATGTTCCATAATATAACCATATGCGTACAAATAAGCGGTAAAGATGTATTCGGTATTAATTATGCTAAACTCAATGAGTATATGCAGTATCAGGATAATGATAAAAGTATTTTAATAAATATAAATAGAGACATATCACATCCCACTGTCGTGAATGGGTTATTAAATATCGGGTGTTATGAACTCAATCTTGGAAGTTTTGGATGTTCATTAAATCCGAAAGAATTGATTGAAGAATGGGATGGTTTTGATAGATTTGGTATTTCATTAAATGACTTGGCTTTTCATTTGATTGTACCAGATATTCGATCGTATTTAATCAACCGTCTGTCTATACAGAGTACACACTTTATACAACTTCCACCGGACTGTTTTTTAGTAATAGAATTTGTCGATCTATTAAAAAATTGCGAGAACATTGAAGGCATCGAAAAGAAAATTAAAGAATACACTGATCGGTTCAAAAGTATACTGCAAAAATTAAATAAAAGGGATCGTGATTATGATAAGAACATCTATCAGTTGAAAATTGATTTAGCTTCTGTTATTAGCGAGTTATTTATTGGTAAAATATTACAGAATTTTAAATATAAAGTTAAATTTTTATCAAACAGTGGCCCCGATATTGCTTGCAACGGGAAAAAAGTGGAAGTGAAAAGAAGGGTAGAACTTCGGAGTGGTTATAGCGGATTTACTTCTAAACTAGATTTAGCAACCATTGCTTTGATGCAAATCTGGACTCTCTCAAGAAGTTCTAGTATAGAGACAGCATTTGAAAAACAAGATGCGGATATTGTTTTTTTAGATTTAACAGGCGCAATAAGTGGATTCCTTACGGCGGTTGAATCTGGGGTATATGGTTTTGATTTAACAATCGAATCTGCGATTGAGGGGGCTTTTGGAAATGTTGAACAGACTGGTGGGGCCATAATCGCTTTCTACAGATCACAAGGTTATAATGTGTTTGCAAAAGTGTTTAGAAGAGATGAATTAGATAATGGTAAGCTGATTGATAAAATTAGAGACAACATTAAAAAGTCTACTGGAACTGATATAAACTCCGAACAAATGATAAAAAAATTAAGTAAATATATTTGTTAAAATTCATTTGTTTTAATTTATGTGTCTATTTGGGGGATGACAGTATGCATTAAAACAAGTTCAGCCGCCATCCATTTCGCAACATAATCGATGATGCAAGCGGCACAGAATTCGCCACCATAAACCACATGGCACACCTTCTCCAACTCGCCCCACCCCAAAGCAGCACCATCACCCCCCAGCCAGCCGCTCCACCCGCTCAACACTATCCGCATCCTCAGGCGTTTTATCGAACCGCACCCGAACGAGCCTCGGGAACCTGAGCGCATACCCTGACGCATAATGCGGGCTCTTCTGGATCTCCTCATACGCGATCTCGAATACGATAGCAGGCTGCCATGTAGACCATATCATCTCATGCATTAGCAGCATCACCACGATACTTAAAATTAACCGATCTCTGTGCGCCCAACCGCCGCCTGCAGGACCATGAGCGCATCCAGCGACGCGACCCGCCCGCCCCCGTCCACGTTCAGCATTGTCGTCGTGCTCTCCACTCACCACCATCTGGAGTTACCGATGGTGCATTTCGCAGTTGGGATTACTCCAGATGGAAGGAGTAGCCACAGGGGCAATTTATGATATCCTCGGCAGAAATACTATTATGGGATGTCCGGGAATATTTGCAACCAAGAATAAACAGCAGGTGTAGATAAATGAGATCATTCACAGATCGGGTATCAGAGATCGACATCTCTGGCATACGGAAGATGTTCGAAGCAGCAGGGACAGACAGCATCAATCTCGGGCTCGGAGAACCAGATTT
>QMSR01000060.1 GCA_003649695.1 Thermoplasmata archaeon | reverse complement strand
TTTATATTAGAAAAATAGAAGAGATAGTTCTTAAATCGGTTATAGAGGACCAGGGCATTTCTGACGGGTTTAATGTTAACATAGCTCCTATAGATAGTTTTAAGCGCATGTACGTTAAACTTAGTGCTGTAGGTTACGGTGACCCTAAAGAGATATTTAGTGGTGATACAGATGGGCTTAACATAGTTATAGATGAAAATAAGTTTCTATTAGAAAGTACTAGAAGTTATGTATTAGCTATAGAGGTAGAGAAAGAGAATGGTGATAAAACAGGTTGGAAATATTATCCAGTAAAATTTAATTAGACTATAGATACCTATTAGGTATCTATAGTTATATATCTTTTTTTTTTAAAAATCGAATTCATCATTTATAGTAGTACTTGTTATAGTTACATCGTGTACTTCGCTTTCTTCTGGTATAGGCGCTACTTTACTAGTAAACTTAAGTATAGTGAGTTTATCTTCTTCAGGTATGTTCGTAGGTAAACGATGTTTCCCCCTACTGACATATAATACCATTTGTTTATTTATTTTGCCTTTATGTAGGAATAGTTCTAAATCTATCTCTTGTCCTAGCTGCGCACTATCGGCATAGTAGTTCTTATCAGCTATGTGTTTAACAAACTCCTCAGCTGGTAAACCAGTTCTTATTAATGCATTAGCTTGCGTGTTCAGCTGGTGCGGTGTTATGAACAAGATATTTTTTGAACTGAAATACCCTCTAAGCCTACTAAACAATTCTAATAAATCAGTCCCACTAGGACCATTTCTATTACACCCTTCCCTACTCATTTTTTTTACATAGTCTAAGAAAGTGCCCTGTACCTCAAAACCCTGTCTCTCTAATTTCTCTATAACTGAAAACAATTTACTAAATCCAAATAATTCAGGTATGAACCTATATATCCTAATACTGAATCCGTTCTCCAAACAATGTTTCATAACATAATCAGTCATCTCATCCGTATTGAGATTCTTTTGCTCATTATCGGCTATCTCTATACTTTCTATAGAGAATTTAAGATACGCATAAAAGAAAAACATAATGTTATCAACTTCTTCCTCTAACGATATAAACACGAACATGGGTCTTTTAGTAGTGTCCGTAGGTACTGCTTTGTTTAATCTAAGCATCTGTATGAACATAGATTTTATAAGACTAGATTTATAATTATGTCTAAGTGCACTAACTGTTACAAACTCGCCTCTTCTAGGTCCACCCTGTGTCATAGTATTGATGGCCGACCAGCCCGTTATAAAAGATTTACCACCAGATACTAATTCTTTAGCTTTATCATTAGCAGCTTTAACACTATCTCTATTATCAAAATCGACTTCATCTACTAAACTAACATCTACTAAACCCTTCATCTCTTTTATCCCTGATAACACATCGCCAGTTTCATCGAGTATTTTATCTACATCTGTATTAGGTTTAAGTATTCTAGATAAAGCAAAACTTAGCATAGTTTTAGCATCATTTCTTTTTAATTCTCTTCTTATTTCTTCTTTAACTAATTTTATAGTAGGTTCAGGCGATTTCTTAAACACGTACTTCTCTATGAGTTTTATAAAATTCTGTTTTTCTGTTAATATTATTTCTATAGAAATCATAATATCGCTAGTCGGAATAACGTCACCTGTTAATATAGAACTTATAAGTATTTTAAGTTTATCCATAATATCATTTTCATCGTTAAACGTTTTAACTTTATTTCTTCTAGTATCAGGTGTCTCTATAACTTTCTCTATAAGGCTAGTCGATATAACTCTTTTCTCTACCATATACTCAGCCATAGCTAATATAAGTGCTTTTATAAACAGTTCTAATTTATGCATTTTATTCCCTATTATTTTATATTTGTTCAAAGAACATCTAGTCTAAATTAATTAACATTATAACATTTAGCTAAATGGCTTGATTACATATTAAAAAGGATTAAAAGTGAATGAGTTATTTATGAGACCTATTATAGTAGTTAACGAATCTATGTTTGAGAAGTTAACTAAGTATAAGGAGAACGTTATTAGTTTATACGGTAATACTAATATAAAGAATAATCGTATGAGTGATATAGAGATAGAAACTAATTTAACAATATTGTTTAACTATATGAGTAGGGATGAACTAGAGTTACTTATATATGATAGTAAGTTACTTATGGTTAACGTTAATAAGAAATTATTAGAAGACCCTAAGTTGAAACTAGTAAATACTAAATTTTTAACTAAGATGAAAAAAGTTAGCAGTATTTATAATGATGTTGTTGGTATTAATAATGAGGGATTAAATAAATCCGTATTAACTGAAGTTAGAAAGAATACTATACTAGACCTCAAAACTAGGTATTCTGTTTTAACTGAAAGTGATATACTGGATTTAAATAATTTTATAATTCTTAAGGTAGGTGATGATGTATTGCACTTGTTAAAGAGTAATATAATAGATGATGATGTATTTAGTCTTCTATATGGTATGTATCTAAATACAAATGGTATTGCTAGCAATATTGATTTTAACATTAAAATTAATAATAAAATACTGGGTAGCATGTTACCCTATATAAAGACTATGCATAGTAAAGCGGGCGATCGCTAATATTGTACTATGTTACCCTAGGAACACAGGCTAAATATAGCTTGATGTTAATATAATAAAAATTAAGGAAAGAAAATGGAAATTTTAGAACATTTATTAAACGGCTTAAAAAAGTCAGTAGTTGTTAGTGGAAGTGACACTGGTTATATCGCTGGTACAGAAAGTATTGATGAAGCTATTAGACCAATGGTAGAGGGTAAAAGATCGGCACTTATTGCTGATGTTACTGCTGCATTTGAATCAATCGCACTAGACGAAGATATAGGTACGTCATTTAAACCACACCAAGTCGCTGCTGCAAGTGCTGTAGCATTAGCTGCTGTTGATCCAATCGGGACACTTAACAAAATTGTTACTAAAGGTCGTGCCGATGTTACTGCTGTCGGTGAGTCTATAATAGTAGATACTACTAGCTATATGGCAGATTTTATTCCTGATAACAAATTAACTGTTGGTAATGAAGCTTTTGATGGTCAAGATTTATCTGCTTCTTTATTCTCTAGTATTGTATTTAACGCATTAACTATTGAACAAGATGCTGTTACAAATCTTTTCTATCCAATTGTTGTTATGGATAGTAATAAAACTGGCGCTACGGTGACTGCTAAAGTTGCTTCTATCATGAGTACTGTTAAACGTGATATTTCTGGTAAGCCTATTGAACTTAAAAAAGAATCTATTATCAAAAACCTTAATAATACTAAGTTGTTTACATTAGATTCTAACAGATTATATCCAGTACTTGAAAATGATTCAGATGGTCGTCTTTTAAATCCTGCTGGCGTTAGTGGTGTTACGAGACAGGTTGAGGTATTTGATGGTGTGACTATTGAAACTGCTCCTTATAAAACTCAAGTTGCTGTAGACGTACTTGGTTCTGCTCAAACTGATGAATTAATCAATCGTGGTGCTATGGATCAGAATGATTCACTTACCGCACATTTAAATGTTGAAGTATTATACTTTGCTGTTACTGGTAAAGATATTAATGATGCTACTATTACTGAGTATCATAAGCGCATTATTACTGGTCTTCCAGCTATCTTTACGTTAACTCCAACTGGACATAACAAAGATTTACAGCTTGATTATAAGACTAGAAGTATCACATGGACTGGTGGCAAAGTGTTTAAAGCTGATGGTACGCCAACTGCTATCGTTGATTTACTTAACTTAACTGCTGGTTATAATGTTAAAGTAGCTGTTAACCTTAAAGGTGACGCTAATACTCAAACTGGTTCAGTAGAAGTTTTCCCTGTTAAAGTTGCTATGGATAGTGTACTTGATGCTTCTGGTAATGCTATTTCTATAGATTCAGCTACATATATTAAAATGGCTGACATCTTTAATATTACTAAAGTAGAAGGTTTCGACTTAGAAGCATTCGCTACAAATACAAATGCTAGATTCCGTGGTAAAATGTTAACTACTGATACATATACAACTGTTTATACTGTTCCTGTACGCGCTAAGCTTCGTGAAGTTACTGCTGTATTTAATAATGGTTCTGATGGTGACACTGCTGGTCTATTAGGTCAGATTCAGTTCAACAAACAAGCTCTTACTAAAGTTGGTCTTTTAGAACTTAATACTGCATTAACTGTTCTTGAAAATGTATCTGCTGATACTGAAGATTATGGTATTTCTAGTAGATTAGTTTCTAAAGCGTCTCACCGTGAAAGTGTAGATTTAACTACTATCGTAGATGGTCTTACATCTAGTGACCGTGAAGCCGACATTAAAGCTGCACTTAGACTTAAAATTAAGAACACTGCTTTAGCGTTATATAGTACTTCTGGCTATAATAAGACACTTGAAGCAACTCGTCCTGGTGTTAAACCAACGGTTATTATCGGTACTGATACTAATATCGGTATGTATGTATCTAGTTTTTCAGATGAAATCTTTAACTATGAAGTTGCTACAAGTAACGATGTGTTAATGGATGGTAAATTATTCCTTTCATTTGGTAGCATGGGTACAAATAGAAATAAACTTGGTGATCCATTAAGTTTTGGTGTATGTTTCTGGTCTCCTGAAACTGTTATCTCTTTACAGAGACAAGAAAGTGGTGCTGTGGTACAAGAGACTATCTCTATGCCTCGCTATAAGCATCAGACATTAATGCCTATTTTAGGACTACTAGAAATTAGTGGTGTTGAAGAAGTTACTGGTAAGATTGCACAGCTTAACAAAGGCGTTTAATATATAGTAAGGATTAAGTTCCTTACTATATAACATATTTTTAATATTAAAATTTAAAGGAAAAGAACATGGCCAGAAAGAGAAAAATTACTGAAGAAATCCCTTCAACAACTCCTGAACCTATTAATGAGGAAACTCCTAAAGTAATTCCTGAACCTATTAAAGAAGAGAAAACTCCTGTTAAGTTAGCTGAGAAAGAGATTCCTACTTCTGTTATAACATTTGAGACTATTATCGAAGAAGCAATGCTTAATCCGGCATTAGCGCCTATAGCAGACGTACTTAAGAGTTATGTAGACGTATGTTATAAACAAGCTAGTTCTGATGAGATTACTATTGCTAACATGAATTATAACTTATTCAACATTATCTTAGGTAGTCTTAATGTAAAAGATAGAAAAGTATCTAATCTACAGATGACTTTTATTAATAAAGTTTTCTTAATAGAAAAAGATAGATATTTTAATACTATTTCACTTTCTAGATATGATCATTTTTGGTCATTTGGTATAGATTCTAAAATGGGTTATAGTATGTTAATTAAATACATTAGCGCTATGGCTAACCCTAACACTAGAAAACAACAAGCTAAGACTCATATAGCTGAAAAAATGAATAGATATCTTCCTGAAGGTATTGTTGGTAAATTAGAACTATTTTATAAAGTATAAAACATGGTAGGGTTCTTCCCTACTGTGTTCTACACTTTTTTACCGATATATTATTAATACAGTAGAGATACTGATATATTAATATAAAGGATTAAGCGTGGTTAAAAAAATAATAGAGGCAGACATAGGCATAGAGCTTAGTGAAGAGAGGG
>QMSR01000059.1 GCA_003649695.1 Thermoplasmata archaeon | reverse complement strand
TGTGGTCTTCCGTGGTTTAGACATTCCGAAGATTGACTTCAGGATTTTCATCAGAATTTGTGTGACCACTGTGACCCACGCCATGAGAAGGGGCTCCTATATATTCTTGGATGCTTCCAGTTCAGCATGAGCGACCTTGATCGCTTGCTTGACGTCGTCCGTATTGGTTTTCGTATCCTGTGTCAATGCGAGAATGTACTTGAGCGCCATATCAATTCGTTTCGCGCTCTTATCCTCGGTGCCATCCGGAATGCCTTTCTCAGCCAGTTTAATCGCCTCAATGATATGGCCCTTATATTGATCATAATACTGTTTCCATTTCGGCTTCTTGGTGAATAGGCGAGCAATGATCCAAGACCAGACACCAGCGATAAAAGCGAGCCCGAAAGTGGTATTGAGCTGCTCCCATACGAACCCGAGGACATTTGACCCCGTCTGCTGCTGCACCTGTTGAGCAGTCTCCGGAATCGTCTCGTCAACACCATACGCGATTTTGAACGTGCAAAACACAATCAGCAATACTGCCACAAACATCGTCCTCATTTTGTTCTCCTTTTCAAAAAATCCTGGACAGACATCTTGAGGAATAGTTCCAGAGCCGAATTATCCGTCACATTGATAATCTCTCTATCCGGAAATACTCTTCTCCATCCATCTGCCATCATCATAAATCCACGCATGAACTTCGGATAGTCCTGGACATTGTCTTTCGGATACAGATCATGCCAATGAGATCTACCCTGCCATTCAGACATATCAAACCCTAAAAGAAATACTCTACGACACCCAAACAAAAATGCCAAGTTGATCGCCGCCGCTCCTGTATTCCCATTCCACCCGACCGCATCAATCGCCATTCCCTCAGGAATTCTCCTCACCACTCTCAGCCAAGAGATGGCATCTGATTGATACAACCTGCGTGAACAGGTGAATACAGGACCATCGTACCTCTTAAGACCTTCTTCGTGTTTCTCAAAAAATGTGTTGTCTCCGAAGAATACAACTGAACAGACATCCTTCCCTAATGAATAGGCAGCATTGCATCCGATTACATACTCTGGCACCAAGACCTCAAACGGAAATGAATGAAGCGATGCACCACCACCAATTACGATGGCGTCTTGGTCCTGCCATATAGGTTGAGGTGTCCATTTCGGCATATTACTTGACCTTTCTGCGCACAACCTTCTTCTTGGTTTTCTTCACCTCCGGTTCGATGTTCGTGACCGCCTGCGATTCGCTGAGATTTGGTTTCTCTCCGCTTTCGTCTGCTTCGAGCGGGGTTTGGACCTCGACCTTCTTCTCTTTGCTGAGAGGCGTGGGAATCACCGGGGGTGCCGGGGGTGTATCTTCATTATCATGCAGACGCTCAAACTTCGCACCGAACATCTTGACCAGATCTTTGTCTGTCTTGATTATCGCGCCTTTCGAATACGTCTTCCCACCTTCTTCGTGACTGCCGCCAACTACCTTGAATCTCATCATCTTCAGTCTCCTTTCCTAGAAACAAAATACACCGATATCAAAAGGGAGGCTGGGAGAGGTTTCTGATCACCCCTCTCCCAGCCATTTCATGAACCGCATTACGCGACGGAAGCGTGAACGATGCCAGTGTTGCCGTTCTGGTCGGCGCGAAGCTGAGGCACCATGATAGCCATCACCTTGAAGTTGAGCTGCATGCCGCCCTTGCTCTCCCATTGGGTGGTGGCGATGTCCATTCCTACCACCTCACGCACGACGTCACTGGTCATCTGCACCAGGACAAGATCGTAATTGGTGAGATAGTCCAGAGTCCGGACATCCTGGATACCTTCAATCTTGCGGAGACGCTCGCGGAGAGTGTTGTCACCCTTGGCGGAGGAATAATCATCATCCATGTAGACGTCCCAGTTCGGTGAGCAGTAGAGCATCCACGGCCCATAGTGATATGCAGCCTGACTCTGGTTGCGCATCTGCAGCACTTCTGAAACGGTCGTCGCCGGCACCCAACCACCACCGGTCGGATTGGAAATGGTCTTGGTCATACGATTCGTATAGTTGGTCAGACCGTAAACGGTTCCGCCACCATACGTGTATGAACTCGCGACACCAATCAACAGCTTCTCGGCCATCTCTGCGACCCGGCGGCCAGCCAGCTCTGCAGTGGTGGTATCAAGAGGACTCCCACCATTCCTGGACGCCATCACCTGACGAGCAGAGAAGTTGAAGTCCTTGTGGATGATGGGCAGCGGAAGATTGGACAGCTCGAAGACAGGGCGATCGCCTTCACTTTCCCTCAGACCGTCCATGCTGATGATGGCGTCAGAGATGTCGCTCTGAGTCTCAGTCTCGAGGACCGTCTTGCCCATGCCATTCGGAATGTTGTACCGAAGACCTGCTCCAAGCAGATCAGCCACAGCACGAAGGCGAGGCTTGGCAGCCTTGACAATCGCCTCATCCAGAATCTTCCAGTCATCCTTGCGGAGAGTGGCAGTTCCATTCTGGACGGGGACTGCTGTGGGAGCACCATTCTGAATCACGGTGATATAGCTTCTGCCATCTTCACCGATATACGGGCGGAGACTGTTGACGTCGAAATTGTTCATCATCAACGTCTGCGCCACATTCCCATTTGCTTGACCATTCAAGATAAAATCCATTTTGTTCTCCTTTTCAAAAAGTCCAATGGTAAAGGGCGCGAGCGCACCTACCAATCAATCAATTATTACACGTGCAGCATGACGGTGATCTTGGTGTCCACCGCACCACTACCGGAAAGATCCACCGCCTCAGTCGCCGTGGCGATGATCTGCTGGACAGAGGTGCCGCTCGTCTCACTGCCATTCTCGATGAGAGTCCCATCACCAGCACTGATGAGCTTGTCTCCGATGGCAATGTCCTCGCCGGCCTTGATCCAGGCTTCCACCTGATTGCCCGGAGCCTCAACATTGACGGACACGAGATCGCCGCTGGAGTAATCATCGTCTACAGAGTTGCCCTGCAGAGCATCCTCCACCGCGAACAGCAAGTCCGCATACCCACCCTCAGTCGAATGGGCGACAACATTCCCGGAGGAATTGAGTTCCACAAGATATCCGGGCTTGATCGTCCCGCCTGCAGTATACTCTTCCCTGCGGAAATCACCTTTGGAGTGAATCTGGTTACTCATTTTGTTCTCCTTTTCAAAAATTCAAATCAAATCAATTTGTCAATTTAACCAACCTTCTCTCGTTATTTCTCTTCGCCGAAATTGAGAGTGGGAGCCACGAGAGGTTCTTCCTTGCTCTCTGCAGCATTCCCGACAGGAGCCTGGCCGAAATAATTGGCGGCGCCAGTAGGTTTTTTCTCCTCTACTGCAGCCAGGGCAGCAATGGCATTCAGCTCATTGACCGACATGGAAGAGAGCTGCTCTTTGGTGAAGATGTTCTTTTCATTGGCGACGATCTTCTCGATGAGACCTGCCTTCTTCTGGGCATGGGTCTGCAGACTGTCCTTGAGCACCTCGCGCAACTCTGCAGGAGCCTTGGCGATGAATTCCTCAGCAGTCTCTTCCTTGTTCTGCTCAGGAGCCTGCTCTGCAGGCTTTTCTTCGGGCTCACCTTCTCCCTTGTTCTCTTCAGGCTTCTCCTCAGGCTCTTCATTCTTGACAGGGAGCATCTTGTCAAGCTGATTGTCTTCCAGGCCCATCAGAAAGTCCTTGTCCTCATCAGTCCATGCGGTGTTCTTGATGATTTCCGCAACCTTCTCTTCCTTGTTCATCTCATTCTCCTTATTTGACTGTAAAGTAGAATACACAATCTCCCGCTTCACTTCTGCAGGAGAATCAACCAATTTCACCTGATCAGAGTCATCCACAAGATAACTCTGCTTGTAATATTTCCCACCAAGCTCATATACCATGTAATTGTCATAGACATCAGCAATCCATACCGGATTATTCGGCGTCTCTTTTGACTGGATCGCAGAAAACAATTGATCCCGAAGATCACTGTGGCTGAGTTCGTTCACCCCAAGATATTTGAGTGCCTTTTCTATGGTGGGAAGATAGCCTCTGGCATTGGTGCGGAGAAGACCTGCTCCATCTGCGATGCTGCATGCACCAATCTGATCAGGCAAGATGGCGAGGTGGTCAGGCCTGTAATTACGGGCGATGGCTTTGTATGGCTTGCCGTTGAATTCTCCCTCTGCCTCCTCATTCTCAGTGAAGAGACCTGTGCTGACCTCCATCATCTTGTTCTGTTCCAGAGCTTCACTGATTCTCTCGTCTACTGCAGCAACACGATCCGGCTCGAGCCAGGCTTCTGCTTTCAGCTTCTTCCCATCAAACGTGGTATTCATGATCACCCCGATCTTGCGATTGGTAATGATGTCAGGATCGCAAGCGGACAGGGCTCTGCCATTCATCTCCGGATGGTAGACAACGATGGGCTTGTGGTTCCAAACCTGAGGAACCTTCTCAAGTTCTTCTGCAGGGTAATAGAGCGGCCCATTACTACCATTCAAAACACCCTCCACCATCATGATCATAGGGACCACCAGATACTCTCTGCCTTCCATCGTATCATTACGAACCATCCCTGTCAGATTTGTGGTGATGAATTCCATTTGGCCTGCCTCCTTATTGTTTTTGAAATATTCAATCTGTCTCAACCTCTTGACCGCTTCGGCCTTGGTGTCATATGGCCCGCCCAGGATTTTTGAGCCATCTTCAGACAAGACATACCATTTTCCATCTCTCTTTGCGACTATGTTGATGACCATTCCTTCTCCTCATCTGATCAGAAGTATATTGATGACTAGAATACAATACAAGGAAAAAATGTGTTATAGACTCAAAATAATATCAACCCTTTTGAATTCAACCCTTTTGAATTCAACCCTATATTTCTCAACCCTTTTGAATTGATATCAGATCAATTCAATCTAACGTCTGGATGATTCTCAGGATAGAGTGGGGTGTGATCAGGAGTATTTGCCCAATACTCTTGAAGTGGAAGGTTCTCTTCTAAAATATCCATGAGGACATACGAGAGAAGATAGTCCTCATATTCAATCTCTTGTGTGTCTGCTATGCGGTTTTTCATCTGTTAAATTGTTCCAATATTTTTTCATAGAGAACTTCATGCCCTCAGCTGAAGCCAGATTCTCATATAACATAGCAGCGCTCTTCAGAGCCGCCGCCTTCTCAAAGAGGTCTCCTCTACGATTCTTCATAGTGTCTACAATGAACTCAACTTCCTTCACCATATCAATTGCTTGCATCTCTTCTCCTCAACAATAATCCTCATCCATCACCCATAATGCAATATCAATGACCTTCAAAGTCCTGGAACCTCTTGGCACCTCTCTATGATCAGGCTCATCCGTCATCCACACATCAGATCCTTTCGCCATCACATGAACCTCTTTGCAAATGAATTGACCATGCATCAACCAAAAGACACAAGGAAAATCACTACCTCTTGGAAATGTCATTTCCATGACCTCTATATCCTGTGGTAGCTTTTCTAATTGTGCAATCATCTCTCTTACTGTCATCACATTCCTCCAGAATAAAAATAGGGTGGGAGGGCCAGGTCCATTCGCTTCCACAAGAAGCGGCTGATGAAGCAGGCTACAAGGAGGGAACTTGATCCATCTTTGAACCCTCCCACCCCTACACCTTATTATCTCT